>NZ_JBLVQN010000017.1:0-115769 GCF_058323225.1 Neobacillus sp. PVCKKU3 | reverse complement strand
AATTTAAATGAGAAAAATTCTAGCCAGCTTGCTAACCGCAACAGCTCTTTTTTCCGCAAGCAGTATTCCAGCGGATTTACATCATATAGTAAATGCTCAGCAAAAACCCATTCCTCCCTATGCCAAATGGGGAAGGATGGCAATGGAAAAAACACATGAAAAATACCCGAACGCCCAAATTAACGATTATCTCCATATCGGGAGAACAACTGGTGCCACTTCCTCAGTTGAAAAATTCAAGCTTTGGCTAAAGGAAGGACAAAGAGAATTTGGTGTTTTTGTCGATATTCAATTTGACAATAAAACAGAACAGGTTCTAAAAGTGACGTATAGAGAATCCACAAGATTAAATTAGCCGCGGAATGAAAGTCCCTTAGCTGTTAAAGCTTCTCGTAGTTGCCCCAATGCTTTAGGACCCATGCCATGCAAGTTCAGAATCTCTTCCCCGCTTAACTTTGTTAATTGGTCCAGCCGGAAAAGGCCCGCTCCTTCTAATGCTCTAAGTGCAGGCTTTGCTAATTTTTCCGGCAGATCCCTTTTTTCTAAGCCTAAGTTCTGTTCCATACCCATCCCTCGCTAGCTATTTGATCAGTGCCGTTTGTTTGTGTTCGACAATTTTTAAAAGGTCAGTCAGTTCGCGTATTTCATAAGTCGGCTTTATACCGATATTATTTTCCTTATAATTTGGATTAAACCAGCAGGTATCAATTCCGTAATTGATTCCGCCTTGGATATCAGAAGTCAAGGAGTCTCCTACCATTAAAACCCGTTCTCTATTTGTAATTTGCAGTTTGGAAAAGGCATAGTCAAAAATTCCTTTATGAGGCTTCTGGTATCCTGCTTCTTCTGAAATAATAATCTGCTCGAAAGCATGCGCAAGAGAAGAACCCGCGATTCTCGACTTCTGAACTTGGCCAAAGCCGTTTGTAATGACCGCCAGCCTGCAGCCAGCCAAATTACTGCACACTTCAAAGGCGCCAGGAACAAGATGGCTTCCTTCTCCCAAATATTCAAGATAAATACGATTAAACTGGTCGGCATCGATTTCGAGGTTATATTCCACAAACAAGCGTTTAAACCTCTCCACACCCAATTCAGCCAAAGAAATAATTCCTTGTTCTAATTCTCCCCATAAAACCTTGCTAATCTCTTTATAACGCGGACGATAATCCTGCACTCCAGAGGGTAGGCCAAAGTCTGAAAATGCCTTTAGTAAAGCATTTTGTTCCGTTTTTCCAAAATCGAACAATGTATCATCTATATCAAAAAAAATCGTATCGTATCTCATCGCTGCCTCCGTTGGCTATAAATCTAGTTTTCTCTATTCTATCATTTTTTACAGTGGACAGCTGATTAAAGACACCTGTTTAAAGTTCCACTTTTTTGAAATGCTCCACAGTTGGGAATGGATCATAGAAATGGTGAAGCAGCTTTTTCCATTCTTGGTATTCCTGCGATCCCCTGAATCCAACTGTATGGTCCTCTAATGTTTCCCACTGCACCAGCAGCAAGTATTTCCCCTCCACTTCCAGACAGCGCTGCAGTTCGTGGGTGAGATAGCCTTTCATTGATGAAATAATCGTGGATGCTTTTTGAAAAGCAGCCTCAAATTCCTGTTCCATTCCTGGTTTAACTTGGAGCATGGCAGCTTCTAGAATCATAAAATTTTTCTCCTTTTCTTTAACATAAGTTGATTACTTTAGGAAATTCCTAAATAAAGGGAGGTGAATAAATCTGAAAAAGATTCTTTTATTAGTCGCTTTAATGATACTAAATTTTCATAATCCTGCTGCGGCTGAAGTCATTGAAACAGGAGAAGAAATCGAAGTAAAAGACATTGCTACAAAGAGTTTTATTTTCAACAGTCTAAATTTCTGGATAGTCAGTGAGTACAGCGATTTCTACCATAAAAAGTATAATGCCAACTCGGTAATGACGGATCCTCCGGAAATGAAGGACATCCGCATTTGGATAAAGGAAGCCAAGAGACAGCATGGGTCCTTTGAGTATACCCATATAGTTAAAATCTATCTGCCATTTGATGACATCACATTAAATGAAAAAACAAAAATGAAAACCGCCGACACACTCATTTTTGCTGTGAATACCGACTATATAGCCTTCGCAAACTGCAGCAACCCTCATTTATTTGAAAAAACCTTTGAACTGTTGGATTATTATCATAAGGTTATTCAAAAATAACCACTTTGAAAAGGCTCAATCATTCGATGGTGTTGGGCTTTTTATGATGTTGAAAGGAAGAGGAGCATGCTAAAAAAATTCACCTTGAAAACCGGCAAACGGGATGAAATGATTGAAGTTACCGAACAGGTACAGGTTTTTGTAAATGAACAAGGATTGCATGATGGAGCGGTGATTGTTTATTGCCCTCATACAACGGCCGGAATCACCATTAATGAGAATGCTGACCCGGATGTGAAACGGGATATGATCCGCCGCTTTGATGAGGTGTATCCATGGGAGCATAAATTGGACCGTCACATGGAAGGCAATACTGCGGCACATATGAAGGCAAGTACAGTTGGTGCATCACAGCATGTTGTTGTTTCGGACGGCCGGCTGCTTCTTGGTACATGGCAGGGCATCTACTTTTGCGAATTCGATGGTCCGAGGACGCGGACGTTTTATGTTAAGGCATTATAGGTTTATACTATTTACAAGAAACAGACCAATTTATTGCCAAGAACCCCTGCTCAACTTCAGGGGTCCTATTGTTTTCGACACAGGCATTTTTTGCGTTCTCAAGTGAATAAAAATTTAAAACGAACATTGCTGCAAAAAATGATAAACCAATGACTCCAGGGATAACGAGTTTTCTGTTTAGTGTCATATATAGGAACCCTCCATTAAAGATTCATAAGCTTAAAGAATTCCGATTCAGGCTTCATGATTTTCGTGCCTTTTTCTGATTGAAGATAGATTTCCTTGTCGCCTTCATAGAGTACTTTAATTTCTATATCTCCAACCCTAATAACGGTAGTTTTTTCACGGGGCTGCACTTCCCCATTCCAATCAATAGCACCATTGATAATACGGACCAACTCGGTTATTTGAGAGAGGTCTTGGATTTCGGAACAATTTTCAACAGAAGTACTTTTATAAATACAGATGGCATTGGGAATTTGATCAATCCACGCCGTCGAATGTAAGATTGGATTTTTATCAAAAATAACCTTTGTCTGGTTATTCAATTTAAAATAACCCACGCTAATCGATAATTCCCAATCTATTCCTTTTTTACGCCATGTGGTCATAAAACTTGGTACATCCTCATTCGGAGAGCTTTGCTCGAGATCCATCCTCCAGCCATTCTTTGGCATTTCCTTTTTATAAAAATCATAGATTTCCTTCCAATGGTTTCCTTCCATTACATACTCATGACGGGTTGGTTTCAATCCCTCAAATAACGGAATATCCTTGTGTTGCTCAGGAATAATCGACATTCCTTCATATGTTTCATTGGTGACCTTTTGATATGTAAACCAGCCTGCAGCGATTAATATAACAATTACGCTGAAAAGGAACCAATTTATTTTTTTCATATATCCCCCTTCGAAACTCTTCTAGTTAAATCGATTAATGGAAAATAAAGAGATATCTTGCTCTGTTTTCCCGGCACTAATCAATTCGGCTAATACCTGTCCAACTGCACTGCTAAATTTAAAACCATGTCCTGAAAAACCAGCTGCGATAGCGACGTTTGGATAGTTCGGGTGTAAATCGATAATAAAGTCTTCATCCGGTGTCAGGGTGTAGATACAGGTTTTACCGTATTTTAATTTTGGGTTCTGTGGCATAAAGGCATTCAGAAATTGCACCAAATCCGCCTCATCCTCCGGAAGTTCACCAAATCCAGGTATCGCGTTGTCCGGATTTATTTTTTCCCCGCCGTCATGCCTGCCCACTTTCAAGCCAGCTCCATCGATACTAGGAAATCCATAATGAAGGCCCTGCGTGGTTTCAAAGGCAAAGGCTGGAAAACTTTTATGATTATAAAGATCCTCATCCGCTTCAAACCAGGCAAATGTTTTTCTAACTGGCTCGAGAGGAAGGTTTAAACCCAGCTGTGAAAGGAGCTCGCCTGACCACGCTCCCGCTGAAACGACTAAGGATTTTGCATGAAACATTTGGTTCTCAGTCTTGATTGTTACTCGGTTATCATGAACCTTTATTTCTTTTACCCTGCTATTTGTTAAAATTTCAGCGCCATGCTTTATGGCGAGTTCCCGGTAAGCCTGGATGCATTCCTCACATTTCAACACACCTGATATTGGTTCAAAGCAGCTTATGTATTCGTTAGATAATGAAATACCTGGCCAACGGCGGTTTACCTCGCTTGAATTTAAAACATCCAGTGGCAAAGAGTAAGTCTCTGAACTGGAAATAATGTTTTGGATGAAATCCGATTTTTCAGGACCCACATTGAGAACTCCGGTTTGGAGAAACAACCTTTTTCCTGATTCTATCTCTAAGTCGTTCCATAATTCCTGCGCTTTAAGCGCAAGTGGGACATATTCTGCTCCCTCCCCATAAGCATATCGGATGATTCTGGTCTCGCCATGATGGCTTCCTTTGTTATGCGGCGGGTTGAAGGAATCTAATAACAGCGTGCTTTTTCCACTCTTTGCTAAAAAATAGCCAGCCGCCATTCCCATTGAACCTGCTCCAATGACAATGACATCATAAATTTTCTGTTCCATAATTTTTCCACCGCCTAACTAAAATTTTTGAAAAAGCTGAATGGCTATGTAAATGGCAACTCCCCAGATCATGAGGGCAGATAGTTTATTTATCATTTTCAGGAATTTGCCTTGAGAGTCGACATTCCCTACTATTCTACCGGCTACAGCAAGCCCGGAGAACCAAATCCATGATACGATGATACAGGCTGCCGTAAATGCCGCTTTTTCTGTACCGGAATAACTTAGTGAACTCGTTCCAATCACGCCGATTGTGTCAAGGATAGCGTGAGGATTCAACAGCGACACCGACATCGCAAACATGATCTGTTTTTTGGGCGGCATAGAGGCTTCCTTGCGGGATAGGTCTGATGGATCACTTTTCCAAATAGACCATCCCATATAAATTAAGAATAATATACCAATAGAAAATAACACGGTTTGTAAGACCGGCACTGTTAATACAATGACTGAAACTCCTAGTACGGCTAATAAAATTAGCAGTGTGTCGCAAAGTGATGCTGTAATAATGACTGGAATAGTCCCTCTAAACTTTGGCTGCGAAGCCCCTTGATTAAATACAAATACGTTTTGGGCACCAAGAGGAAGAATTAACCCGAAGGCTAATACAATTCCATGTAGTAGTGCTGCTAGCATGATGTTCCCCCTCATTTTGTAAAAATATTAAACTATTAGTATTCTGTATAGGGAGCCCTGTTTCCTTCTCACCAAATGAAAATGACGTCCCTACCATTTGTAGTGACGCCATTAAATGGAATTTAAGCTTTCGGCATCTTGCTCATATCCATGTACAATGCATTCCAGCGATGGCCATCCGGATCGGCGAACCCACAGCCATACATCCAGCCTTGGTTTTCCCCAGGCTCAGCAAAGACGGTGCCTCCTGCTGCAGCTGCCTTCTTTGCTATCTCATCCACTTCTTCTCTGCTTTCCGCGTCGATGGAAAAAATTACTTCAGCAGACTGATTTGTATCAGCAATTGTCGACCTGGTGAAGTTTTCAAATATTGGATTAAGAAAAAGCAAGACGTTTACTTGATTATCACCGACCACAACTTTGGCTCGTTGACCCTCAGGATGTGGTTCGACAGTATATCCAAGACCCTTATAAAATTCGACTGCTTTATTCATGTCTTTTACTGGGAGGTTTACCCACATGTATTTTGGCATTTGCATTCTCCTTTTCAACTCTTCAATTGTATAACCATGATTCACCTTATTTTTAGGAATCATACCTTTCGGAGACATTACAATTTTGAAATTTCCCCATTCCGGGTCCCCTTATTTAACATTTAATTTTTCAATGATTCTTTGAATCACAGTTTCATAATACGAAAATTGGTGCGGCACAAATTGTTCCCTGCCTGCTATTTCGTCAAGTGGAATTCTAATTCCTTCTTCGGTCACCTTAAATCCCGTAATGTGAATAGTGTCCTCTCCTCCATACCAAAATTCGATAAAATTATCAAATTTCACCTTGATAATCCCCGAAACCTCTTCCTCTTGAAGTTGAAAATCATCAAATGACCCAGCTTTCTTATATAAAAACACATTTGCAATTTCCTTGTCGATGAAATGACCATTACGGGAAACACAGTAATCAATTACCCCTAAGGACTCCAATTCATGAAAAGAAATATCAATCCCTAGCTCTTCCTTTACCTCTCTAACCCCATCCTGAACGGTTTCATCGGCCATCAAATGACCGGCAGCGGTAATATCAAATAGAGCCGGATAATCCTTCTTTTTTTCACTGCGGTGCTGTAGATAGATATAATCGGCATCCTCTTCCCTACTGACAAACCAGCAATGGAATACTTCATGCCAGTAGCCGACTCTATGTACTTCCTCCCGAGAAGCAACCCCAATTTGATTTTTGTTATCGTCAAAAATTTTCAACTGTTCAGTTTCCATCGGTCTTCTCCTTAACTATTATTTTAAAAGAGGAATTGTCTCCTTAACAATTCCTCTCTCCTGTTTAATAATCCATTTTTCTTTTCTTAAATAATTGTTTATTTTTATAAGCCAGCAAGCTAACGACTAAAAGCAAAGCCCCTGAAAGCAGGAAGACACTTTGTACGCCAAAATAGTCCGATAAAAAGCCCATTATTAAGGAAGAGACCCCAAATACTCCTGTCGAAACGCTGCCAATAGCAGCATAAACCGTTGCCAATTGTTCTTTAGGCACGCTAGTTTGAATCACTGTTTGCTGGGGAATATTTTTTAACTGCCAAAAAAAGCCGATCAATCCTGATAAAATTAACGCAACCTTTGGGAAACTGGTTAGTCCGAAATACACCGATAGTATGCTCGTTATAAAAGCTCCGGCCGCAATAAATTGGCTTCGTTTTTGGTCAATGAAGACGGAAATACGTACACATAGCAAACTTCCCGCGACCAATCCGATGAAATAGGCACTATTGATAAAACCCCACCATTGTTCTCCAGCACGCAATACTTGATTTACATAAACAAGCAGGATGGCCGCAATCCATACCGAACCAGCGATGGTTTCCAAGAATTCCATTTTTATTAGTGTACTTAACACAGGTGCAGATTTAATGGTTTGCCACCCTTTTGTCAGCTGTGTCCTGATGCTTCCCTTTGTTTCCGGCCGATGCTCCACTTTTTCCAAAAGGCATAGAAGGATGCCGGAAATGACAAACAGGGCCGCCACCAGCCAAATAAGTCCGTTTGGGCTTAATACCATCAACAGCAAACTGCCAAATAACCACGTTCCTATTTGAATGGATTGCGTAATCGTTTCGGCCATGCCATTCGCCTGGATCAGGTGCTTTTCCTCTACATAATAGGGAACCAATGCTTGCCTGACTGGATTGGCACAGCCGTCAAATAGGGCAATGACGGCGATGACGATAAAAATCAAATACAGGTTTTGTTCCATCATTAACATCGTACTTAATCCGAACATTAAAACGGTCTTAGCCGCTTGTGACCATGTCAATAATTGTTTTAATGGAAACCGTCCTATAAAGATTGGTGTAATGGTTCCTGAAATAAACATCGCAGAAGTGATCGTAAACGGAACGAATGTCGATGCTGCGGCAGACTGGGTAGCATCATAAATAATGCTTATCACAGCCACGATGTACAAGACATCGCCAATATTGGCAAGCGACTGCCCCAGCATCAAGAAAAGGAAGTTACGATTATTTTTCAAAAATTCTCCCCCACTTATAATTTAATCCTCGAAGTGTGGGCGGCCTTAAATTGGAGTATTGGACATGTGATTTGCTCCTTGTAAGAATGCATCTTGATAAAGCCTTCGGGGGAGCCAGACTTAATCTTATTGCATCCAATTTTTTCATCTTTTATTTGAAATGGTATATTTAATTTAGTTTATAACTTTAGAATACCATAGCCACGGATGTTCGTGGATTTTTAAAAATAAGGGTGTGAATTTCATGGATTTTTCTAATAAAACAGTGATTGTTACAGGAGCGGGTAACGGAATTGGAAAAGGTGTTGCACTTCTTTATGCTGAAAAAGGTGCCAATGTCGTTCTGGCAGATGTGGATGAGAAGGCCGGTTCTCAAACAACCAGCACGATAACTGGACAAGGCGGCCAAGCTCTTTTTGTAAAAACTGATGTGAGACTGGAATCAGACATTGTCCGGTTAATGGAAACTGCCCATCAAACCTACGGCCGAATTGATATATTAATCAATAACGCCGGAAAAGGATTATTCAAGTCCCCTTTTGATGTATCGGTCGAAGAATGGGACGATGTCATCAACACAAACTTAAGAAGCGTGTTTTTGGGCTCGCGGGAAGCAGCGAAATATATGCGTCAGAACGAAGATGGCGGGGCGATTGTGAATTTGGCCTCCACACGAGCCATCATGTCTGAGCCGAATTCAGAAGGCTATGCTGCCACTAAAGGCGGAATCGTTGCCATAACACATGCACTTGCAGCATCTCTTAGTGAATATAGAATCACAGTCAACGCCATTTCCCCAGGCTGGATTGAAACAGGAGATTATGAAAAGCTTAGCAAGGCTGATCATGAACAGCATTTTTCAAAGCGTGTCGGAAAGCCGGACGACATTGCCCGGGCCTGCCTTTATTTAACTGCCAAAGAAAATGATTTTGTGACCGGGATCAACCTGGTAGTCGACGGTGGAATGACTAGGAAAATGATTTATGAGGAGTAGGAAATGAGGACGGACCACTGAGAGTGGTCCGTCACTTATTTACGTCCTTTTCACTTTACAAGAGTAAAATAAACCATTTGAAAAATCCAAATCAGGATAATCAGCCAGATGGCAAGAATAATGGAGCCTGCAATCCAATTCTTTGGTTTCCCATTGGTCATCATTTCCTGTGCTTTCAATTCGCAATCATGGACCACATCTTTTGGAATCATTTTTAAGGCAAGCTTGATTCCTAGTGGAACTAGAATGATGTCGTCAAGGTAGCCAAGGATTGGAATAAAGTCAGGGATGAGGTCGATGGGGCTGAAGGCATACGCCACAACACAGATGGCTAATAATTTTGCGTACCAAGGCACTCTAGGGTCTTTATAGGCCAAATACAGGACGAATGTATTTTTTTTCAAACCTTTTGCCCAAGTTTTTAATTGATTAAACATGTTATTTCTCCGTTGAAATATTTTTAAATCTTATGATTCTCCACAAATGCTTGGATATGTTTCACAGCTTCCTTCAAGGCGTCTATCGTTGCTAAGGTATCCCCTTTTACTTCTAGGCTGTGTTCTGTATTTGGTATTACAACTGTATCTACAAGATGATTAGTTGTTATAGCTGAAATCTTTTCCTTGTTATAATGATGGTCCAGGTCTCCGATTATGCAGAGTGAAGGCAGTTCGGTCTTTAAAAGTGTCTGATAAACCTCATTCATTTTGATAAGCGGCGTTAACCAAATACCAAAAGCATTGCGGATGAAATTCCTTTGTTTCCACTCTATCGCCATTGGAATCGTGCCAATCGATTTGCTTAACAGAAAACATTGGTCATAGGAACGTTCCTTTAATACTTCATCAACAACAGCTTTTACATCCTCATACACCCATTGATCTTGGTCTGGTTCAGGAAGCATTTTAAAATGTTCATTTTTTGCAAACTGGTAGTTAATGTGAAGAACATCAATGTTTTGGTCCAGACAAATTCCAGTTGAATAATGAAACAGCGGCCGCTGTGTGGTATATCCAAGTCCCGGAAGCATAATACAGATGCTTTTTGCTGGTTGTTTGCTGCGAATCCACATGTAGGGAATGGTGGAATATTCAGTTCTTAGCACTTGTCCTTCTATAAATTCATACATTGATTGTTTCACCTCGATGGTTGTTTACTTACTAGAAAAACTTGATTTCCTCAATCAGCCCGCATTTTTGAAACCCGATATTTTGATATACCTTATTGGAGTCAGGATTTTTCACATCAGCATAGAGCATCGGAATTCGCTTCTCTGACTCTATGATTTCACAAAGTTCAGCGACAAGCGCACTGGCATAGCCGTTTTTTCGATGTTGGAGTGGGGTAAATACGGCATTGATTCTGGCATGCCTTGGAGAACGGTGGGAAATGTTCGCTTTCGCCACTGGCTGGCCATTGACGTTCCAAAGGTACAACCCGCCACCAGCAATCATCGTCGCAGCCCTTTTCTGCTGAGATGACGGTTCAACAGTGGTCCCAAATGCATCCCTCATAAAGCCCGCGAGATAATCTGCAACAACGTCAACATGCTGTTCCGTTGCTTTAAGGATTTCTCCCTTCACACCTTCAGGCTTTATGAGCTTTGGACAATGGTAGGCTTCCATGGTCATATCCGTTTCGTATGGAACGTTATTTATTTTTGAAAAAATTTCAGTGAACATCCGTGCCGTTTTGGGGTCTCCAGTAACTCCCTGCAAGGGCACTTCTGCGAGCTGGTTTATAAGTTCATTTATTAGGGATGTTCGTTCCTTCGATGGGATATCGTTCGAAATCCACAGCCAGCCCTTATGTCCGGGCGTTTGGGCAAAAATTATTTTTTCGTCTGGTGTTTTAAGACATAAGGAGTTAGGGTCTTCACTGATTCGATGGATTAGATTGTATTGGACTTCATCCGAAGTAAATGGACTTCCTTCTGTGATTGCGGTGTCATTGTGGATTAATTTTAAAAACATATTTTTCCACTCCTCATTTAATACCTATTAGGATTGTATATTTTCATACGTACTTTTATGAAGGACAATTTGTTCCTTGGACTTATTGATTTTGGTCTTCATCGCCTTTATGAAGGACACTTTAGTCCAGATCTCTTTCAATTTTGATCTTCATCGCTTTTATGAAGGACATTTGGACATAGGTCTTTATCCATTTTGGTCTTCATCGCCTCTATGAAGGACATTTTGACCCAGGTCTCTTTCAATTTTGGTCTTCATCGCCTCTATGAAGGACACTTTAACCATGATCTCTAGCAATTTTGGTCTTCATCACCTTTATGAAGGACACTTTAACCATGGTCTCTAGTAATTTTGGTCTTCATCGCCTTTATGAAGGACACTTTAACCATGGTCTCTAGTAATTTTGGTCTTCATCACCCTTAGGAAGGACACTTTGACCCTAGGCTTTATCCATTTTGGTCTTCATCGCCTTTATGAAGGACACTTTGACCCAGGTCTCTAGCAATTTTGGTCTTCATCGCCTTTATGAAAGACACTTTGGCCCAGGTCTTTATCGTTTTTGGTCTTCATCGCCTTTATGAAGGACACTTTGACCTGGGGATTTACTCTATTTGTCCTTCACAATCACTCATTCGGACCATAGACTCTCTTCGTGATTTCCGGTACTTCCCTGTTCTGAATTCTTTCCTCCAATGTGGCTCTCAATTTTGGCGCGAGCAATTCACACCGGGCAAGTTCACGCATTTCTTCAAAATTCGGCTTTCTTGCATGAATAATCTCATTACATTTCTGAATAGTCCACTGCGGATAAGGGCGCTCAATCAACGTAAAGCCCTGCCCGGCTTCGACGAAACCCTCTTTTAACACGCGAAAATACCACCCGGTCCGTCCTGTATTTTGGATAAGCAGTGCGAGGGTTTTGATTTTAAAACGGCGGGCCGGCTTCCAGCATGGCTGGCGCGGCTGGGATACCTGAACAACCGCTTCGCCGATTTGAAAGGTATCACCTATCGAAATCAAATCCTCCCTAGCATTTTCCATCAGAAAATTCTCGCCCATAGCTCCTGGTCCAATATGAGAGTTTTCCAATTCCTTTTGCCAGTCCACATAATGTTCCGAAGCATACGCAAAGACAGCTTTCTCCGGGCCGCCATGGTGCTCCGTATCAAATACACCGTCTCCCGCCAAGCCTGTTTTGCCGACCCAGATAGACCCCTCAACAGGTTCTTTAAAAATCGCACTCGTCCACTCACGGTCCATCAAACCGGCGGCATCCTTATCACCGACTGTTTTTGGCTGCCCGGCAAAAACCTTATTTAATAAAAATTCCATCCTTAATCCCCCAATTTATTCATCATCCGAAACCCTATCTAGTGCTCTTATTTTGAAAAAAACATTTGGTTATGATATCCAAATTCTATCACAGCAATTTACGAATATTAACAAAAATCGGATAAGGACTATTTATTTTCAAACCTTCACAAGGTAAATTCGTAATAAAATTTACGGGAGGCATGTAAAATGGAATTCAAGATGAAAAAGAAGAAGAAGAAGGAAGAGAAGGGCGACAAATGGGAATTCTTTGAGTTAGCTTTCGATCTCATTGAACCTATATACTTGCTTATCAGGTGGGGCGTCCGAGTAATAATAAAAATCCTTCATTAATAAGGATGGAATCGAAATAGCCCAGTATGAATACCAGGCTAAATAAATCCTATTCTTTTCTTGTCAATCCGCGACTGACTTCACCATATCTGCGGACCGCATTCCTCCACATCAGGAAGCCGGTTTCCATCAACGACATTGTTAGCCCTGTCCAGAAAAACATACAAGAAAGAGGGTAGCTTTCCAATTCCTTTGAAAAATCATCGTCTTTTACGGGAGTTGCCGGCTTAGAAGCTTCAAAGGGTTCGTTCTTGACTTCCTCTACCTCTGGAGATGTTTCTTTTTCCGGAGTTGATATATTGCTTTCAACAGGCTTCCGTTTTGCATCCTTGACTGCCTTAATACTGACTACTTTTTTCCTCGGCGTCGTCCTAACAGTTTTCAATGGACCCTGTGCCCGGAAAAACGCATCTGCTTCGATGGCCAGACCCGACATGGACTTCATGGCCTCAACAATGACCTTTATTAGCTCATCTTTGGAAAAATCTCTAACTGATATCCAGCCGCGTGCATCAACCGTGTAGTTATTTTTCCTAATGACTTCTTCAGACATGTACTTGCCAAGCACATAGCCATTACCGCTTTGCTGCAATTCCCTTGCTAGCACCAGACCTCTTTGCTTGCTCTCGGGATAGTTAAAGTTCACTCGGCCGTTGCTGATTTCCTTCTCCTCCAGCTTGAACGTGCGGAAAATCTCCTTTTTTTCCTCAAACGATAACATTGGTTTCGACTCCCCTTCCTTTTTCATTTATTTATCTATTCTTTATAGTTGATAATCAATTTCTAGTAATAGACTTCTCGATATATGCCTTTTTTCCTGCAAAAGTTTTCAAAGGTTATGAAAAAAGTAATTTTTCCTCGATTGAGAATGATTTCCTTTAATCAAGGGGAATTTAAGATTGGAAAGGAGGTTCCAATATGCCTTATTTGATTAGAATTCTTCAACTTATTTTACCCTGGTTTTCCATTGCTTTTCTTCCAAGAAAGTCTCTTCGGCAGTTCTTACCTGTTTCCATAGTTGCTTCATTATTTGTAACAGTGCTGTGCTTGCTGGCTATTCCATATAAATGGTGGACTGTTAAAGGTGGATGGAAGGGAAAACTTTTAAACGATAGCAGCTTTATTCTGGGGCCATTCTTCGTGGGAACCCTATGGATATTCCATTTTACCTTTGGGAAATTCAAACGGTATATGCTGGTTAACCTGATTATGGATTTATTATTTTCCTTTCCATTAAGCTTTCTTTATCAAAAATTAAAGCTTTTTACGTTGATTAACTTTAAACCTAAGCACATCTTTTTATCTTTTATCAGCTTTTCTCTAATCATTTATGGTTTTGGGCGATTAAAAAGAGGCCTTAAATTAAAAAAATTGAGCGGCTGAAAAATTAAACCGCTCAATACTTTTTTTAAAAATTTAGCCGATAGGACCGGACGCATTTACCGGTTCAAAAACGTATGTCTGTCTAGCACTCAATCAAACTAAAACTACCCATAAAATCATCGTCACAACGATGGTCACAACACCCTGCAATAAGGTTGCCATAGTCTGGGCTTTGTAGGCATCGGTTACTTTCATTCCGCTGAACTGAGTCACAACCCAGAAGAAGCTGTCGTTTACGTGGCTGACTGTCATCGCACCTGCACCAACCGCCATGACAACTAGTGCCAATGGAACGGCTCCCTCAATGCCAAGAGTCGGCAGCATTGGAGCGATCAAAGATGAAGTAATAACCAATGCAGCAGTTGATGAACCTTGAGCTGTTTTTAATGCAGCAGCAATAATGAAAGGAATCAATAAGAACAGTGCGCCGCTAAATGTGTCGCCGATTGACCAGCTTTGAATCGCATCTGCAATTCCAGTATTTTTGATGACGCCGCCAAATGCACCGCCAGCACCTGTAATTAACAGGATTGGAGCAGATTCTACTAAACCTTCTCCGACCCATTTTGTTAAAGTTTCTTCATCATATTTTGGCAGCAAGGCAAAAGCAGCAATGACACCTGCGAGTAATGCAACAAGCGGTGTACCTAAGAAAACCAAAAACGTAGCGATATTTCCTTTCGCACCTAGGAAGGTAACAACCGACCCAATACCAATCAAAACGATCGGCAAGACAATCGGCAAGAATGATAGAAATGTAGACGGCATTTTTCCAAAGGAACGAACGATTTCGTCATAATTCAATTCCTCACCATCGTCTTCTACCTCAATTTTGTTGGCTACTTTTGTTGCCCAGAAATATCCGACGATGGTTGCTGGAATAGCTGTAATAAGACCAATTAAAATGATAGTTCCCAAGAAGTTGCTTGCGCCAATGTTTCCAGCCGCGGCAATCGGCCCCGGTGTTGGCGGAACAAGCGTGTGAGTAGCGTACAAGCCGGTTGCAAGCGCCACAGACATCGATGCGACCGCTACCTTTGCACGCTTTGCTAGTGCTTTTCTTAAGCTTGATAAAATAACAAACCCGGAATCACAAAATACAGGTATCGAAACAATGTATCCAATTAAACTCATCGCCAGCTGCGGTCTTTTTGGACCGACAACGCGGAGTACGACTTCAGCCATCCTGAGGGCCGCTCCTGATTTTTCAAGAATTGTTCCAATGACGGTTCCGAACACGATAACGAGTCCGATTCCCCCCATCAATCCTCCGAATCCAGTATTCACGTTTTCCACAATCTTCATCAACGGCATACCTGAAGCAAAACCTACAAAAAATGTACCTAATAATAACGATAAGAATGGGTGCAGCTTAAATTTCGTCGTGGCGATGACGACTAACAGTACGCCAATTAATAAAACTAGAAATAACATCTGTATTACCCCTTTGTTGTTTTGTAAAAATCTTTGCCTCTTTACAGCAAGGTTTTTTCTCTGCCAACCCCTGTTCGTATTCCAAACCCCTTAAGCTAGTGACGCCAAATAAGTCCGCATTACCTGCTCTCCTGACTGCTCGAGCAATTCTGCCCCACGGTCCATTGCCTCTTTTAGCGTCATCGGAGCATTGATGATACTATGAACACTCGAAATCCCATGCTCATAAAGCTGGTCAATCCCTTTGCCAATCGACCCGGCAAGGACAAATACCGGTATTCCAAGCTTTTTAGCTTCTTGAGCCACGCCCATCGGCGTTTTTCCGGAAGCGGTTTGAAAATCTGTCTGGCCTTCCCCGGTAAACACACACTGAGCACCGTCCAGTTTTTCTGCAAGCTTGGTGTACTCGATGACGATATCAATGCCCCTTCTTGTTTCGGCTGGAAAAAACGCCTGGAAAGCACCGCCAATTCCGCCTGCGGCACCGGCACCTGGCTTGTCATGAAGCCGGATACTCGTTTTGGCTTCAACCAAGTCGGCCCAATGGCGTAAATACCCATCCAGAATTTCCACCATTTCCGGTGTGGCCCCTTTTTGCGGGCCGAACACATGGGATGCTCCGCTCAGCCCCACTAAAGGATTCTGAACATCTGTGGCAATTAGAAACTGGGCCCCGGCAATGCGCGGGTCAAAATCCCGGTCATCAATGGAAGCAATCCGGGCAAGCTCACCTGCACCAGCCCCATCCTGCACAGGATTTCCATCCGAATCCAACAGCTTCATTCCTAGTGCCTGAAGCATACCAATCCCCCCGTCGTTTGTAGCGCTTCCACCTATGGCCAAAATAAATTTTCGGCAGCCATCGTCTAATGCTTTTTTAATCAGTTCCCCTGTCCCGAAGGTGGTTGCCAGCATCGGATTACGCTGTTCAGGCTTAATCAAATTTAAGCCAGATGCGGTCGCCATCTCGATGACACAGGTTTCCTGATCGCCAAGCATTCCATAGGCTGCCTTCACCGGTTCTAATAATGGGCCTTTCACCATGACATCCACCATTCGGCCATTTGTTGCCGCAACTAAACTATCGGTTGTTCCCTCTCCTCCATCAGCAACCGGCACAAGCACTGTATCTGCTGAAGGGTTCACCCTTTTGATACCCCGCTCAATCGCCTGGGCAGCTTCCAGTGCAGTAAGTGATCCTTTAAACGAATCGGGTGCAATAACAATCTTCATTGTGTTTTCCCCTTTTTTCTACAATATTCTGCTTAAAACAATTATAATCTTCAGACATTTGACATTCATCGGTCACCATAAACAAAAAAATAGAAAACCTTTTTGAATTATTTGTGTATAATAAATAAAAACGCTTACAACGGAATGGTGATGGCATATGCTAACACAAGAAATGGCAGCTGAAATCGTCAAACAAACGATGATTCGTCTCAACCGCAACATCAATATTATGGATCATACCGGGACGATTATTGCATCAGGGGACCAAAGCCGCATTCATCAGCTCCATTCAGGGGCATTGGAGGTTTTAAGAACAGGCAAGCCTTTAATTATCAAAGAAGATGACCCGCAGCAATGGGAAGGTTCCCTGCCTGGCATCAATCTTCCCATTACATTCCAGGACCTGATTATTGGCGTTATCGGAATTACCGGTAAACCTGAGGAAATCATGGAGTTTGGCTCGTTGGTCAAAATGATCACAGAGATGATGATTCATCAATCTTTTATCGCCGAACAATTTGAATGGAAGCAGCGGCTGAAGGAGCAAGTCTTTGAAGAGTTATTGAAAGACCAATACGATGTGGAGTCCATTAACCAACGGTTGAATTTAATAGAAATCAAACTAACTCCATATTTCCAGATTGCTATTATTGAAGTTTCACAAACACCGTTAAAAAAACGAGAATTACTGCAAATTCTCGAGAACACTTTTGACGAGGGAAGTTCACTGATGGGATTTTTAAACAGCAGCAGAATCTTTTTGCTCACATCCCAACTGCCTGAGTCAAAGCTGATACAAAAATTGAAAACTGTTTTAAACTCTACCAATCTATTTTTAAAAATTGGAATCGGTTCAACAGCAATGGATTATACTCAAATACGCCATTCCTTTCAGGAGGCACAGCAGGCTTTACTGTTTGGAGGTCAAGAGCAATTGACCACTTTTGCAGAAATTGAACCACAAGCCCTCTTGGCGGGATTGGATGAACGAACCAAGAGACAGTACCTAAACCGAGTCATTGGGAATCTATCGGACAAGTTGATTGAAACATTGGATTATTTTTTCAAAAGCAATCAAAATATCGGGGAATGTGCCAAGCGCATGTACATCCATCGCAATTCGCTTATTTATCGGTTAAGAAAAATAAAAGAGATAACTGGACTCGACCCGCAGGTGCTAAATGATGCGGTGACCCTGCAGCTTGCAGTTTGGCTTTTGCAAATGAACCGGAAGGAAAACTAATTCAAATGAACAACAAAAAGGCTGACTTGAAACGGTCTCCCTAAACGACCATTCAAGTCAGCCTAATAAGTATTATTTCTTAAGGTTATTCCTCATCAGAGCAGCTATAAGTCTATCATTTTGATCAGTCGAGCTTTCCAGCTGCTTGATAACCAATTCCTGACGTTCAACTGGGTGGTTTTGACTAAGTTTTGCTTTACCCTCAATTTTGGTAATATTGATCCGAAAACCTACAATACCTCTTGTCATTCCTTCAATGTAACTTGGATCTACATCCTTTAACTGATAGGAACTATTGGGCTTTTCATATGTAGTAACCATTTCTGCTAACGTATAAAGCAGTTCCTGGCCATCTTCCACAATCTCCAATTGGCCATATACATGAACGGCAACATAATTCCAGGTTGGCACAGCCTTATTGGTTTCGTACCATGAAGGCGAGATGTAGCAGTGCGGGCCTTGAAATATGACTAAAACCTTTTGATTTGCAATATCCTTCCACTGTCCGTTCGGACGAGCAAAATGGCCATATAAAACACCTTCCTCTTTATGAATGGTTAATGGAAGGTGAGTGGCATATGGTTCCCCATTATGCTGCGAAACCAACGTGGCAAAGCTGTTATTTTTCATAAAGTCATAAAGAATTTCTTCATTATCTATTTTGAAATGGTTTGGAATATACATTTTTAATACCCCTTATTCTGATAAAATTTTATTCTGGCAGACCATGCAGGTTGTCCGCAATTCCTTTATAAAAACTGTAGATATCTTTTAAGCCAAGATTATCTTCAGATCCGATCCCGATAAAATCAAAATGATCCCAGCCAGACTGCACATCAAAGTGATTCCAAACCCCTTTTTCAACATGGCCATCATACCTCTTATGATCATGACCGTGCGGGTATTTCGCCGAGACTACATTGACAATCCCATCATTTGGCCACCAGGCAGAATCAATAACAGGCTCAGGGCTTTTTCTTGAATAAGCTCCCATTAACATGCTGGAGGCTTTCATTAAAGGATTCATGTTAAACATCGGATACGCCCGGCCGGTCAGAACGCCTTTATAGGTGGCATCCCCAGTATACGAAAAATAGTAAACATTCTGATGCGTCTTCACCCATTTATTAAGGTTAGCCGCTCCATAAGTGGTTAAATCATTGAGGCTGCTGTCTTTGCTTGTCCAAATGGCACTTTTGAAAACCCTGTCAACATATTCAAAGTATGACTCTCCCTCTTCCCGCTGTAGCCCCCATTGGTTAAGTTTATAATCATAGACGATGTTTTCATCACTTGCCCCTGATAAACTCCCAGCGTAAAAGACCATCTGATTCAGCCATGGTGTCATCCCTTCTTCGTCCGCAAACGTGGAGCCATTATGGGGCGTCGCAAGGGTTGTGACACTATGGACCCAGCTTTTTCCGCCTTTGAACAAGTCAGATAGCCCTTCTTCCGGATGCTGCTCAGCGTATTCCCGTTCCGCAGCACTTCCATTTTCCAGCAGTTCGACCAAGGTCCTGATGGTTTGTCCGCCCATACTATGGCCGACAAGGTGAATTTTCTCAGTGACATTCCATTGGCTGTATATCCCAGGGTAGGTTCTCCCAAACCGTTCATGCCCGTGCTCTTTGGCATGGGCCGCCCCGTAATCTACCTTTCCGCCTTTGATGTACGCATAAAGCTCAACGGCCCGGTCCCAGTTGCTGGAAACAGGTCCCACTGTCGCTGTATAGGTTTTATGTCCTTTTTCATTTAAGTACTCTTCGAGGTCGCGGACCCCGCCCCAATATTTAATTCCCCCCATTTCATCCCTGCCCCAGCCGGTTAATCCATGGACAAGGATCATCGGAAAATCATTCAATTTTTGTGAAGCTTTTGGTTTAGTTTTTCCTGAGAGCGTTGCGAAAAAAGAACTTGTTAACAGACATGGACTTGGAAACAATGTTAAACTCCCAATCATGAAATTGACCCCCTCCTTTTTTGCTGAATTTTCACAATTTTTAACCCTATTATATCATATTGGTATAATCAGTTTTCAAATTAATAGAAGTGTACAGGTACACATCCCAAGTCTGCTTGGCATCATTTTATTGGTCAATTTTCTTCCCTTTTGGTGAAACTTTATATAGACTAATACGTAATACATGTTTGTACCATTCTAAATATTAAGATAGGCAGGAGATAGAAAATTGGGTTCTTATATTATGCTAATTGGACAGTATGCTTTTGAGGCATATTATTGGTTAATTTTAATATCGATTTTTGGTTCTTGGTTCCCGCGTTTTCAAGCAACAAAAGTGGGCGAATGGATTTATAAGCTGGTTGAACCTTATTTAAACGTCTTTAGGAAATTCATTCCTCCTTTAGGTCCAATCGATTTTTCTCCAATCATCGCCTTATTTGTATATCGATACATCGGCGGGTTTGCACTTGAGGGACTGCGCTCATCCATTAATTTTATTGGGGTTTAAAAGACATATGAAAATTGACGCGCCTAAGATTCCTGATGAGTTGCGTGACAGGAATTTCCATGAAATTTTTTATGAAGAAGATCCGGAATTAGAAATGTGCAAGATTAGCGACTCCGTTTTTGAAAATGAAGCGGCTGTCCGGGTCCGGCTTTACAATGTGGTGTTGAAGAATTGCCGGTTCACCAATACTGATTTTCAAAAAATGGATCTAACGGATGTAATCTTTGAAAACTGTGATTTATCCAATGCCGATTTAAGCAAATCTTCGATTCACAGGGTCATCTTTAGGGATTGCAAACTATTAGGGGTAAATTTTGAAGACTCCCGGTTTGGAAACGTCCAGTTCATCAATTCCGTCTTAAACTTAACGGCATTGGCCACTTCCAAGTTTGAAAAGGTACTTTTTCAAGATAGTTCATTAAAGGGCACTGATTTTTATGACTGTAAATTCAAAAGTGCCGAATTTCAATTTTGCAATCTGGATGAAGCCAGCTTTGACCATACCTCCCTTAAGGGCGTGGATATCAGTTCCTCGAATTTCAATACACTGACCGTCGCAATTGAAGATTTAAAGGGATGCAAGGTATCAACGCATCAGGCTTTGCAATTTTCTACTTTGATGGGGTTAATTATTAAAGATTAATTTGAAAAAAGGAGTTCTGAACCAAATTTGGTTTCAGAACTCCTTTTTAGTTGCCTATGCTTGTTCGTTTCTTTCCATTCTGCGCTGCTGTTCGGCGATGATTTCATCATCCTCAGAATTGTCCCTAATGACTTTCTGGGTAAGGATGGAACCCACGATGATGAGCAGCATAACCGCAATATAATATCCCTTTTCATTCAACTCCAGGTCAGCGTTATAGATACCAATCGTAAATAAACAAACCCCTGCAAACAGCGTGAAATAGGCCAAGAATGTGAACGCTGCCGTATTTCTTCTTTTATGTTTTTGTGGATACATCAAGTAGCCCCCTTTTTCTATTTCTTTCCTGAAATAAAAATAACTGCAATTTTATTATAAGTAGAAACAGGCATTTAAGTAAACTATTTCCATATTGAAATAACGAAATATTAGGACGTGTTAACCAATGCAGGCTTTTTAACATACATTTAAAACAGGGGTGAAAAGGATGCCGCGAGCAAAATATAGATCATCGGATGTTAATCTGATGGCAAGGATGATGAGAGCAGAAGCCGAAGGTGAAGGAAAAATGGGTATGCTGCTCGTCGGGAATGTCATCGTTAATCGTCTAAAAGCAGATTGTTTAGACTTTAAAGGACTAAGGACAATTCCACAAGTCATTTATCAAGTACAAGGCGGAAATTATTCCTTTGAGGCTGTTCAAAAGGGTAATGTGTTTTACCAAGCAGCGAGAAGTTCAGAGAAAAGATTAGCAAAACAAACTTTGGATTATTGGAGGAACCAACCGGCTAAACATGCCTTATGGTATTTTAATCCTTATGCTCCATGCCCGCCAACATGGTATGACCAGCCACATTCTGGGCAATATAAACAGCATTGTTATTATGAGCCGAAAGAATGTCCTAATGCATATAGCTGGTAAAGAACAAAAGCGCAAGCGCCCTGTTCAGCGGCGTATGGCCTGGAGCTCTCCAACTGAGATAAAGGAAACACGAAGAGCGCAAGCGATTCGATGTTGACTTATCGTAGGGCGGAGAGCGAAGGACACTAGCCGCTAGGGCGCTGGAGCTAGACGTGTCTATCCTAGTAATAAGTTATACACAATAACCTAATCTATTATTTCCTAGACCAAAAGTAAATCCCACAGAATTTGTAACAGGTTTGCTTGTAAGGTGCAAAACGGTTAATCACAACCCTAACCACATAGCAAATCCCATAATTTTCCACAATACAAATCACAGTATATTGCACAGTCCATAAGGCTTTGAGATGAAAATGTCTCTAAGCCTTTTTTCAAATTTTCTTTGTCTGACTAAAGCAACCGTAAGTTGTATAAGTTCATTAGACATTAGACACTGTTTGATAAATAAGGGAAGAAATTTCCCTTATTTAGTATATAAGATTAAGAATAACTTAAATAGGCGGAGAAATTTCCCCTATTGACTCAAAAAACATCAATATTGGGGATTTTTCTTTATTTAAGCGGAAAACCTTCCCTTATTTACGCCGGAATGAGCCCTATTCTCCATTTAGCGGAAAAATCTTCGCTTATTATTGTGAATTCAAGTGTGTTTAGCTGTGTGGTTTAAAATGATTGCACCTCCTAAAGTAAACCCGTTACAGAATTTGTGTGATTTTTCTTTTTTTAGATACTCTTCATAAATAATAGTTTAAGATAATGGTAGTATATCCCTATACCTTTTGGTAAAATTATCAAAATCAACTTAGGGAGGAATTATCATGCTTACCTATCCTCTTTTGAAAAAAGGAGCAACGATTGGGATTACCGCACCTTCATCGGGTGTCCCTGTTAAATTGCATGATTTGGTCAAGAAAGCGTGCAACCGGCTGGAGCAGAAAGGATATCGAACAATCTGCGGAGAAACGGTTTGGACGCAGGACAGGGCCAAATCAGCACCAGCGATAAAACGGGCAGCAGAATTGAATGCGATGCTGAGCGATGCTGAAATCGACCTCATTCTTCCTCCTTGGGGCGGCGAGCTTTTGGGTGAGATTCTTGAGCATATTGACTTTGAAAATATCAAAAACAAATGGGTGTTGGGTTACTCCGATACCAGCGCCCTGCTGCTGGCCATTACTTTAAAGACAGGAATGGCAACGGCCCATGGGACGAACCTGGTCGATATTCGGGGAGAATATTGGGACGAAACAACTGCGATGTGGGAGACCATCTTATCGACAGCAAGCGGCGGGTCTGTCCTTCAGCACTCCTCCCCCCTTTATCAAAAGAAATGGCAGCATGATAATCCGTCACCATGTGTATTTCATTTAACCGAGGAGACCAGGTGGAAAACCACTCCTAGTAGTACTGTTAAAATTAGCGGCCGCCTGCTTGGCGGATGTGTTGATATCATCAGACATCTTGTCGGCACTCCATATGGTGATGTGCAAAGCTTTAGAAAACAGCATATCCCTGGAGAACCTATCATTTGGTATTTGGAGAATTGCGAATTAAGTACGACTGATTTGCGGAGGTCATTGGTGCAAATGAAGCTCGCCGGCTGGTTTGACAATTGTTCGGGTCTGCTGTTCGGCCGGAGTTCGGCGAATATGCCTGTAGAGAACTATACTATTGAGGATGTTTACCTGGACCTTGCTGAAGATCTGCAAATACCAATTGTTTATGATATTGACTGCGGGCATGTTCCGCCACAGATTACTTTTATCAATGGGGCTTTTGCGGAGGTAGAGGTTACGGAAGGCAAAGGGACAGTCCTGCAAATATTTAAATAACATTGGCAAAGGGCTGGTCCATGTTTGCTTAAGATTCCCCCATAAAAGCAAAGAGTCAGGCTCCCTCTTCACTTTCCTGTTAAAGCGATGGGGCCTGACCTCTAATTTTAAATCGGATTTTGCCGCCTGGGCGGAGCTGGGCGATTTTCCATATGTCTTCTTTCGCAATTTTTCCGATTGTGGCGTAGCCGCCAATCGTTTGGGCGTCGGCCATTAGGATGATCGGCTGACCGCTGTTTGGAACTTGGATCGTCCCAAATTGAGTGGCTTCCGAGAGGATATCTCCTCCGTTTTTAAACCTTAGCTCAGGACCTTTAAGAAGGTATCCCATCCGGTCCCCGCTCCTCATCGTATACGGAGTTTGGAAAAATTCCTGTAAGCTTTCCGGTACAAACATCTCTGAATGCGGACTAGTCCAGACACTAACCTCTACCTCATCCGAGTAATCCGGGATTTCACTTGGAATCAACCCTCGATGAAACCCAGTCGATTTCTCTTTCTTCGCGTAGAGGATACCATCCTTCTTAATGGAACTTCCCAGAAGCCCTTTTGGATAAACCGATGCGCTGCCCAACAGTTCTTCTGAATGGAACCCACCTTCAGGAAACACATAGGCGATACTGCCTTTATTAGGACGAGTAAACTTTAATGACTGCCCTTGATGAATCGAAAAGGTTTTCCAGAGCGGAACAGCTTTTCCGTCCACCTGGGCACCTAGATCCGCTCCTGTGATGACAATTCGATGATCCAACAAAACCTCAAATTCCTGCCCACCTAAAAACACTTCCAGCGCTGGGCTGCCGGATGGATTCCCTAAGATGTAATTTCCCATTTCGTAAGCATAGGCGTCCATCGGTCCAGATACAGGAACGCCAAAGCGCTGAAAGCAGAACCTTCCTTTATCCTGAATGGATCCGTAGACACCAGTCTTTCGAACCTTCAATAAAGGAATCATGCAGGTGCTCCTACTGACCGAACAAAAACATTTTCCTTTTCTAAAGCTTGGCAAATCCGTGCGGTATGTTCAACCACATTTGCCCCATCCCCATGGAAACAAATCGTGTCTGCCTGCAAACTAATCCAGCCTCCTGAAAGACCCTTCACCCGCTTATGGAAAATGATCTCTTTCACCTGTTGCAAAATCTCATCATGGTTTTTCAAAACAGCATTCGGCAAGAGCCTTGAACACAGCCGTCCGTCATCCGTATATTGTCGGTCCGCGAACGCTTCGGAAGCTGTTTTCAAGCCTGCTTCTTTTCCGGCCTTCACAAGTTCACTATTGCACAACCCGAATAAATAAGCATCCGGAACCGTATCATTCACAGCTTCAGCGATGGCTTTTGCCACTGCCGGATTCTCAGCCGCCGTATTGTATAAGGCGCCGTGAGGCTTCACATGCTGTATAGCCATCCCCTGAATCTGGGCAAACATTTTTAGTGCCCCAATTTGATAGACCATGCAATTATAAATTTCCCGCGGTGTCATCTGCAGGTTTCTCCGGCCGAATCCTTGAAGGTCCGGATACCCCGGGTGGGCGCCAATCGCCACGCCGTTTTCCTTTGCTTTTTTCACCGTATCGTTCATCACGTTATAATCTCCGGCATGGAAGCCGCAGGCGATATTGGCAGATGTAATATATTGAAACAGATTCTGATCATCGCCAATAGTATAGGCGCCGAAGCTTTCCCCCATATCTGCATTTATATCGATTCTCACTCAGGAGCCCCTCCCTTCTAAAATCCCCTTTTTCTAATTCTCTACGATAAACTCACTGATAGATTCAGGATGCTTTGCTAATTGCACTTGTATGGCGCTAAATTCAGTTTGGGAGATGGCTGTAAACTGAAGCGTGTCTCCCGTACGAATAAAAAACGGTTCCTCCCGGTCAGGCCGATAAATCTCAAGCGGTGTTTTTCCGATAATGTTCCATCCCCCAGGACATTCAATCGGATAAATTCCCGTCTGGCTGCCGCCAATACCAACCGTCCCCTTTGGCACTTTTACCCGCGGGTTCGGAAGCCTGGGTGTCGCTAATTTTGGATTTAACTCTCCAAGGTAGGGGAATCCAGGTAAAAACCCTATCATATAGGTGGTATATACCGTTTGGGAGTGATGCGAGATAATCTCGCTGTCCCGCAATCCGGTATGCTCCATCACTCTTTCCATGTCCAAAGCAAACTCTTCACTATAGCACACGGGGATTTGCAGTTTTCTAGGTTTCCAGTCTGGTTTCCCTTGTGATTGATGTTCCCACTTTGCTAACAACGACTGAATAAAGGGTTCTTTTTTTTCCAAATCCTTCTTTAAATAGATCGTTACTGTGTGATAGCTTGGAACCACTTCTTCAATCAAGAAAGATTCCTTTTCCAGCATGTGACAAAAGCTTTGTACTTGATTAAAGATTTCTTTCCCAACCTTGTTGCTGAAGGCAAAGCGAATGCTGCGTTCCCCTGTGATGTTTACTTTTGGAAAAATAACTTTCGTGTTACTCATGTTCCGCTAACACTTGAATGCAAGTGTAGATTCCTCGTTTTAAATCCTCATGCGACCAGCTAGGGATTTTCCCGTGTTGGATCGCCAGCTCATGGGAGGCAGGAATATGGATAAAACCGGAAGGCATTTTCTTGTTTTGTGTTTTTGCATAATGCAGGCTTTGATACATAACATGATTGCATAAATAAGTTCCTGCTGTATTAGAGATTTCAGCCGGTAGACCTGCCTCCTTCAATTGGTTGACCATGGTCCGAATCGGCAGGGTTGTCATGTAGCCGTCTGCGCCTTCAGCCTGAATCGCTTCATCGACAGGGGTGTTGCCGCTGTTGTCTGGTTCTCCGTCATTGACATTGATGGCAATTCGCTCGGGTGTTATTTTGAAGCGCCCACCAGCTAAGCCTAAGGAAATCACAGCGTCCGGCTTAATTGCCTCAAGGTGTTCTAACAGCTGTTTCCCTGCTTTCTTAAAATCTACCGATAAGATTTCCCCATGAATCTTGTAGCCGCCAACTTCCTGGCCGTTCAGTTCTTCCACAATACGCATGGTTGGATTGATTGTAAAGGATAGAAACGGTTCAAAGCCTGTTAGTAAAAGTGTTTTCATTGCAAAAACCCTCCCCTGGTTTTATAAAAAGTTCATTTTTTAAAGATATCTGCGAATTTTATAAGTATATCTGCGAATAATCATTTTTATCTGCGAATTTCTAAATATATCTGCGGATTTTTCATTTTATCTGCGAATCTTAAAATAACCATGGTACTTTATAGACGAATCGGCCTGTTCCGTTCCAAGCCGAAGCCGTTTCGGTCATCGCGTTTGACCTCGATTTCAGCTTTTTGCAGAACTTCCAAAATCGCTAAATCAAAGACGATGTGCGCTTCGACGCAGCTTTGAAGCACTTCACCGTATACCACTTCATCCGCTGTTTCAGAAATGATTTCGGCCGCAATCCACTCTGGGTACCTAGAGATTCCAATGGTTCTATACGACGGTGCCACCGAAGCAGAGCGATAAAAATGAATCCCCGGCGCCTCTTCAATTGGAAAAACATTTGGCAGCCACTGGTTTCCGTACTTTATAAAACGCCCCTGCCAGTATCCATTCTCTTCCTCAATCAGCGTCCCACGAATTCGACTGCTGACCTGACCAACAATTTTATCTACATTATCTTCATGCAGAGTCCGATACTCTCCGTTCGATAACCGAGCGATGCCATAGATTTTCGCACTTGGCAAAAAGTAAGATACCGGGAAACGCGGCGGACTATTATAGCCAGCAAACGGCTGTACCCACTCATGTGAAGGGATGCCGTGATCATCAATGATGACATCAGGAGCCCATCTCTTCAGCACTTCCGGATAAATATTAGCTTCTCCAAAAATCGTTTCATGGAAGCGAACCAAGGAATATTCCAAACCTACCGCATTGTACCTGGCCGCATGGTGCTTCCATTCCGGATGCTCTTCCGTAAGCTTGGTCAGCAATTCGTATCCATCTGGGTTTGCCAATGGAAGGATCACCATGTTGACTTCCTTCAGCCAGTTTTCATATTCAGCCACGGCACGATTGATAAACTGAAGGATCGCTGGTGTACTGGATACCTCATTCGAATGATGTCCCGCTTCAATGAACACAGTCTTTTTAAAAAGAGACATTTTTAAAGGAGAATAGAACTCTTCCCCAGCATCCAGGAAGCACTCAATGACTGGGATCGCCTTGCCAAGATACGAATGGTCTGGATAGACAACTCGATAAGGTGATGAAGTGTTCAGCCACTGCTGAACGTCGGGATGTATATGCTCAGTCGGTTTTTCAAACTCCTTAATCTCCAGGTTTACGACCACTTCCCCGTTGGTAATGACAGCTTCAGAGAACCTGCCATCTTCCGTAAAGGAAATCGCTTTTGTCACTAAGTTTTCCAGCGGCTTATCTTCCCATTTGTACACGCGAATCTGAGCTTCCGGCTTTTCGCCGACTCTTACATGCATAAATGGATGAACGCCCCCAGGTGCATCAAACGACTTACCTTCCAGTTCTTCTCCCATATAGGCAAAATAATCGAGCGTATTAAAATATAGGTCTTCGTGGAGAGCTTCCAGTGAAGAAATACGTTCCTCGTCCACTCCAATCTTCTGTTCCTCTTCACTCATCCAAACATCGATTTCAATCCGGTCGAATAATGGGCGGTTGCGGCCCTGGCCGGGATTGTACTTCGAAACTTCTTTTCTAAGCTTCGGCAGCACTTCTTCGACATAATAACAGTAAAAGCGTTCTCGGTCCGTTTGAATAAGATGTTCTTCTTTACGTCCTCCATCGCCATTAATGCGAACCGTACTTGAAACAGGATAAACGTAACGCTGATGGTCCAGGTAAGGCAGCTTTGATACAGGTACATCCAAACAGCCTGCAAGCTGAAATTCTTCTTTCTCATTCCAGATATGGACCTCATATGTATGAGCAAGGTCCTTCACCAGCTTGAATTGGACACAATCGGCCTTCAAGCCCAGCTTCTCTTCCAGGCAGCGGTCCACAGGATACAGCTCCTGAATCCAGCGAATCGGAAGCTCGAGGCCTTGCTCCCCTTGTTCCTCCCTTACGTAGATATCCATTCTAGTAATGGTCTCCCCTGCCGTTTGCAAGGAAGGCAGAATCTCCTCCATTATCCAATGAAAACCGGGCTTAAAGGCGGAGCGGATAGATAGGGCGTGAATGTCTGGAAAAATTGCTTTCCACTCAGCCACCAGACGGTTTCTCACCTCTAATGGTTCCGATAAAAAAATCTCAACATTCGCTGCCTCAATATTCTTGGATGCTTCTAATACCTTGAATGCTAAATCCACTTCCCGCTCACCTGACCATACAGATTCAAACAAAAGCGGAGCTTCTTTTTTCTGGGATAATAGATATTCCTGTTCCCAATAGCCAAATGCTCCTCCTTCGCTCCAATGCTTAGCTTTCGCCAATTCATTCAGAGCTGCAGGCAGTGTTTCCTTCTTCCCGGTTAAGCGTAGTTGGTTTGAATTTAAAAGCTCAAGCACTGCTGGATCGGAGCCCTCTTTTATAGCAAACTGAAACCGTGCAGCCGTATTCCCCATAATCGGAAAAACGATATTCGTAGAATACATAGCAGCTCTTGCCGCAAAATAACAAATCTCACGTAATACGCTCGTTGTCATCAATGGTTTTTCAACTGATATATTTAAGTTTAGTAGCTTCGAAGGAGAGGCTTCCTGATTTTTTCCAAACCCGGAAAAACTCCAAAGATGGCTGAGGCTATGAATATCAGAATAAACTTTGTTAAGCTCATCTTGGTTGGAGACTGCCTTAACTGAATCCTCAGCTAAGGCCATATCTCCCTGGCCCCAGTTCACCGCAACCAAGTCTGCCCCGGCATATAATTGGTCTTCTCTTAATTCGATAACCGGACTTTCCATCCCCGGTTCCGACTTCATCGCTGCAAGTAACTGAAGGAACAATGACAATTCCGATTCATTTTTATAAGAAATAGTAAATTCCCCGTTTTCCCATCGTGCTTCTGTTTTAGAACTAGAACCGACAAAACGGATATTTACAGCCTTATCACTTGGTTCAAAAAACGAAAGTGATAGAGAAGTAGTTTCAAATCCCAGACGGGCACTGAAATCGATTAAACCTTCCGGCGCCAGCCCCTCTGGCAAATCGATAAAAACAGAAACTCCATCTACCACACCATCGCCATTTTTATCCCTTAGAAGTCCATCCTTCGTCCAAATCGCCAGAATATTATTCAAGATCATCACCTACATCTTCATATTCGGATCAAATTTATCTCTGAGCCAGTCGCCAAGTAAATTGAATCCTAAAACAGTCAACATAATCGCAATCCCTGGAAAAGTTGCTGTCCACCAGGCAGTTGTAACATAGTTACGGCTGTCTGCGAGCATGCCTCCCCACGAAGGTACTGTCGGGTCAACGCCCAAGCCTAAGAACGTTAACGAAGCTTCTAATAAAATAAATTCCGCAATATACATCGTTCCCAGAACGAGAATGGATGACATGACATTCGGCAAAATATGCTTACGAATAATCCTGAACTGCGTGCCGCCAATGGCTTTTGCCGCCTGAATATATTCCTGCTCCTTCAGCGAAATGACCTGTCCCCTGATGAGACGGGCAAAACCGACCCAATACGTTAATCCTAGAATAAGGATAATTTTCCAAATCCCCGTTCCAAGTACGCTCATAATAACAATTGCAAACAGGATAAACGGAAAGGCTAACTGGATATCCGCCACCCGCATGATTAAATCATCCATCCATTTTCCAAAGTAACCAGAAATCAGGCCAAGGATGGTTCCGATAATCATGGAAATCAATACTCCAAAAAAGCCAACCATTAATGAAATCTTTGCCCCATAAATGATTCTACTTAAAAGGTCACGTCCTACCTGGTCAGCCCCGAGGAGAAACACAGATTTGCCGGTATCGTCTGCCCAAGACGGTGGTGAAAGCCTTGATGAAAGGCTTGCCTTAGTTGGATCGAACGGTGCAATCCATTGCGAAAATAGCGCACAGCTCACGGTGAGAAGAACAAGTAAAATCCCGATAAAGCCGGCCGGGTTCTTTTTCACAAAACGTAAAAAGCTTTGAAGAACGGTTCTTTTTTTTGGAAGAATGGCAACCTCCTCCTGAACCTGTTGCTGTAAGGTTGTCATGCTCGTCCACTCCCTCCGGTCTTAATTCTTGGATCAATCAATGAATAACTTAAATCAACAATTAAATTTACTACCACCATGATAATGGCTAGGAAAATGACGCCGCCTTGAATAACAGGATAATCACGCTGGTTGATGGCATCGATAATCAAACGTCCGATTCCAGGCCACGAGAAAATCGTTTCCACGATGACCGTTCCGCCGAGTAAGGAGCCAAATTGTAGACCAAGAAAGGTGATGGTCGGCAGCAAGGCATTACGGAAAGCGTGCTTGATAATAACCGCCCAATCGCTGATGCCCTTCGACTTTGCTGTTGACACATATTGTTGATTCATGACTTCCAGCATGGACGAACGGACAAGTCTTGCCAAAATACCGGACAGAATCATCCCTAATGTAATCGATGGCAAAATCAAATGCTGCGGTCCATCAAAACCTGAGGATGGCAGCCACTTTAAATTAACGGCAAAAATCAAAATCAGCATGATTCCCAACCAGAAGTTCGGGAAGGAAATACCAATTAGGGAAAAAATACGCCCGAAGAAATCGACGACGGAACCGCGCTTCACGGCTGAAATAATTCCGACCGGAAAGGCGATTAAAATAGCAACGATTGTGCCGCCAATGGCAAGAGCCAAAGTTGCACCCGCTCTTTCCATAATTAAATCCATGACTGGCATATGGCTACGAAATGATTCGCCAAAGTCAAACGTTACAAGTCCTTTTAAAAAGATTAAATATTGCACATAAAGCGGCTGGTCGAGCCCGAGATTTCTTCTTACTTCCTCTATTGCTTCTTTCGTTGGTTCACCTGCGGAAAACATCACCGTCACCGGGTCCCCCGTCAGGCGGATCGAAAAGAAGATTAATAACGATATCGCAAATACAACTAAAACCGTGTGAAGTAATCTTCGAATCACGTAAGCTATCATGTTATTCCTCCGTCCTCTTTGATAAAGAAAGAGATAGCATGAGGACCATACTATCTCTTTTTTAAGCCAATCAGTATTTGTATCCGGCCATTAAAACGCATCGCGCTTAGCATTCCTTTTAGGAGGCCGGAGCGTTAAGCGAGCAGTATTTTTTTACTTAACTGATACTTCTTCTAGGCGCATACGGTCCTCGTGTGGCGGCTGGAAGTTTTGAACACGTTTATTGACAGCGTATAGATCAACGGCTGAGTATAAGTTAACCTCTGGTGCCAAATCATATAAAACTTTTGTTAACTCTTTGAAGAGGACCTTCCTCTTTTCAGGATCAACGGTCGCACGCTCTGCTGCAAGCAGCTCTTCAACCTTTGCATCTTTAAACGATGGGTTCCAGAATTCACCTTCGTGGTACATTAAGTATGCTGTGTTATCAAAGTCGAGCGTCCATCCGCCCCAGCCATTACGGTACATATGACCGACCTTGCCGTTCGGAATTAAATCAGAGTTCATCGTTGTTCCGTCTGCAGTATGAATATTTACCTTTAAGCCAACTTCCTCCAAATAGAAGGAAACAGCCTGAGCAATCTCTTTAAAGTTTCCATCGGTGCCTGGAATGTAGAAGTCGAGTGCTGTACCCTCTTTCACTCCTGCTTCTTTTAATAATTTCTTCGCTTTTTCTTTATCATATGGATATGGCTTCAAGTCAGGGTTGTTACCAAATGAAAGTTCACTTTGGAATGTGCTGATTGGCTTACCGTATCCACCTAAAATTTCTTTAATAATCCCTTCTTTGTCAATCGCGTAGTTAATCGCTTGTCTAACTAATTTATTATCCATTGGTTTTTTCGATGTATCGAAGCGAATGGCGAATGCAGTTGGTGTACCAACATCTTTTAATTCTAGGAAACTTGATTCTTTAACTGTTTTTGCCTGGGCCACTTCGACACGTTTCATGATATCGATTTTTCCAGTTTGAAGCTCTGCTAATCTAGTAGAAGCTTCTGGAATAACTTTGAAAGTAACTTTATCTAACTTCGGTAATCCTTGTTTCCAATAATTCGGGTTCTTTTCTAACACGATTTCTTGGTCGCGCTTATAGCCTGTCATCTTGAATGGTCCTGTACCAACAGGGTTGTTATTGAAGTTCTCGTCGCCTTTTTCCTGAATGTATTTAGGCGGTACAATAACGGCACCATAGCCGGCAAGTTTCGTTAATAGGACTGGGTCCTTGGATTTCAATTTAAAATTAACAGTATATTCATCGACAATTTCTACATGATCAATTGAATTATAGTTGGCATACTGAGGACCCTTTTGTCCTTCTGGCCCTAATAAACGGTCAAACGTAAATTTGACAGCCTCCGCGTTGAATGGCTCGCCGTCATGGAATTGAACACCTTTACGCAGTTTGAATTGAAGTGTGCTATCGTCCAGGTATGCCCAGCTTTCTGCAAGTCCTGGCTCCAGTTTTAGATCTAGCGTACGGTCTACTAATCCTTCAAATACAGAGGTAGCGACTGTGCTCCAATCTAGCAAAAATGTATCAATTGGATCCCAGTTTTGCGGTTCACTTGTAACACCGATAACAATTTCATTTCCACGGTCTTTAACAGGATTCTCTTCTTTACTTTTACCAGAAGAGCTTGCATTGGATTTTTCGCTCTTGCCTGAAGAACAAGCGGATAAAACAAGTGTGAAGCTAAGTAACAGTGCAAATAGTACTGACAATTTCTTCTTCATGCTTTTTCTCACCCCTATGTTTGATTCGTTGCTATGGTTTTTCCATATGGATATGGATGGTTATAGCCTAATTTCTTGGAAATTTCAGCAGCTGCCTCCCAAAGCGGTCCAACAAAATGATCCACCTTATCTCTTGGCAGGCTGGTTGAAAAACTGGCAATGCTTAACGCGTACTGGACAGCTCCGCTGCTATTAAAAATTGGTACGCCAATCGACGCGGTTCCCTCTTCTAATTCCGAGTCGCTGTACGAATAGCCCCTTTCCCGTATTTGCTTGATTAAGAGAAGAACATCCTCTTTCGTTGCCGGAGACTGGCTGGCATACTTTGTCAGAGGCTTGTCCAAAATCTCTTGTATTTTTTCTTCAGGCAAATAGGCGAGAATGGCACGCGGGCATGCTCCCGAATATAACGGGGCGTGTCTTCCCACTTTTGTGTACAGCCGAACGGGCAGTGTACTTTCTACCTTTTCAATGTACACACCTTCGTCCTGCTCCCGGGCAATCAATTGGATAGCCTCATTAAACTGCTCTTGAAGCTTTTTCATATAAGGATAAGCAATTGGGCGGATATCGAACCTTCCGGCTACTCGCTCTCCCATTTCCAGGAATTTCAACCCCAGCCCGTAGCTTTCTCCGTCAATCACGAGCCCCTCCTGCTGGAAGGTCATCTTTTTTAAATAACCGAGTTCTACAAAAGTTCTTAGCAGGCGCAAACACGTTGGCTTAGGGACACCTGTAAAAGTAGAAATCTCATCCAGCTTCCAGTAAGGTCTCTGTTCCGTAAAAATATCAAGAAGCTGCAAAGCTTTTTTTACTGTTTTACTCATCGAGATTCACCTGCGGCAATCTGTTCCTTGGCGCCTTGATATAAATGGCAGGAAACGAGATGGTCCTCATGAACCGCCTGCAGGCTTGGCTGTTCCGTTTTACAAACATCTAAGCACTTAAAGCAGCGCGGATGAAAGGTACAGCCGCTCGGCGGATTAGAAGGACTTGGGACATCCCCCTGAAGAATAATCCGCTGCTTCTTCTGAAGCGGATGGGAGCTTGGCAATGCTGAAAGCAAAGCTTCTGCATATGGATGAAGCGGAGTATCATACAAACGGTTTTTATCCGCTACCTCTACCATTTTCCCAAGATACATCACGCCAATCCGGTCACAGAAATGCTTAACCACGCTTAAGTCATGAGAGATGAAAATATAGGTCAGTCCAAACTCTTTCTGCAAATCTCTCATGAGGTTAAGAACCTGTGACTGAATGGAAACGTCAAGGGCCGAAACCGGTTCATCGGCGATAATCAGCTTAGGCTTTGAAATCAGCGCCCGGGCAATCCCAATCCGCTGGCGCTGCCCTCCGGAAAATTCATGCGGAAATCTGGTTAATTGCGCCTTAGTTAAGCCTACTTGGTCGGCCACTTCCAAGACCCGTTTTTCCCGCTCACTTCTGTCGGTCACCCCGAAATTAATCAGCGGTTCCTCTATCGTTTCTTTAATTTTCATTCTTGGGTTTAACGACGCAAACGGATCCTGAAAGATAATTTGAATATCTTTTCTCAGCTTTCGCATATCGTTTTTTGAAAGCTCGGCAATATCTCTTCCCTGGAAAAGAATCTTTCCTTCCGTCGGCTCTAGTAATCTAAGAATCGTCCGTCCGGTCGTACTCTTCCCGCAGCCTGACTCACCGACGATTCCAAAGGTTTCCCCTTCAAATACATCGAACGAAACTCCGTCTACGGCTTTAACTTGCTTTAGGGTCTTCTTGCCAAAAACCCCGCCCTTTATGGGAAAGTATTTCTTTAAGTCTTGTACTTGCAAAATTGGATTTTGTGTCACAGTACCGCCTCCGAATCACCATTTTCATAGAGCCAGCATTTTACCTTTGAACCGTTCACCTCAAATAATGGCGGTGTGTTCTTGCAGCGTTCATGAGCAAAGCTGCAGCGTGCGGCAAAGCGGCAGCCGGAAGGCATTTTCCCTGGTGCCGGTACCACGCCTGGAATTGAAGAAAGGTACTCCTTTTCTTCGTTCACATCCGGCAGGGAGGATAATAAACCCTTCGTGTACGGATGCCTTGGGCGATCAAACAGTTCGACCACCTGTGCTTCTTCGACGATTTCTCCCGCATACATGACGATGACGCGGTCGCACATTTCAGCCACAACACCGAGGTCGTGTGTGATTAACACAATCGACATATTTAATTGTTCCTGCAGCTTTTTCATCAACTCAAGGATTTGCGCTTGAATTGTTACATCCAATGCCGTTGTCGGTTCATCAGCAATCAGGATTTCCGGATTACACGATAAGGCGATCGCAATCATGACCCTCTGCCGCATCCCACCGGAAAGCTGGTATGGATATTCATCAAGAACCTGCTCCGGTCTTGGAATTCCGACAAGCTTCAGCATTTCTAGCGCGCGTTCTCTGGCTTGTTTCTTCGAAACGTTCTCATGGCTTAAAACCATTTCGACAATTTGCTGGCCAATTGTGTAAACCGGGTTTAGCGAGCTCATCGGCTCCTGAAAAATCATCGCAAGTCTTTTTCCTCTGATTTTCCGCCAATCCTTCTTTTTGAAATCCTTAAAATGAAGGCTCTCTGTTTTGATATCGCCGTCGAACCACTCCACGCCAGGCGGCAGGAGCCCCATTAACGATAGCGATGTCATACTCTTCCCGCACCCGGATTCTCCTACAATCCCAAGTGTCTCACCTTTATTCAGGGAGAAGCTGATTCCGTTCACAATCGCAATTTTATTCCCATCATCATTAATACCGACTTTTAACTGATCAATCTCTAACACTTTTTGAACCATTATGACACTCCTAACGGTTTCATTTTGTGAAATGCAATTTCATTTTATGATTTTAATAATATAAAATAATGCGAATATTTTCAATAGTATTTGATGGAAAATAATTTAGAAATATCGAAATAATCAATAGTTTGGTAAAAACTGTGGCATTTTAGCTTTTCCCCGTTCTATTAACATGTGGGTCTTCCATTCAAATAGATATTGAGAAATTAGCAAGTTTGTGGTTGGATTAGAATATCTGGGAGGGTTTTACATGAGTGTGAAATTTAGATTAATCATGACGATGCTCATCTTTGGCAGCATCGGGGTGTTTGTTAAGAAGATTGATTTGAGTTCAAGTGAGATTGCTTTTCTACGCGGGGTGATTGGCAGTCTATTCCTGCTTTTAGCTAGTTTTCTAGTAAAACACAAACCGTCTATGAAGGCGCTGAAAGAAAATGCGGTGCTTCTCCTTTTATTAGGCGGGGCAATTGGTCTTAACTGGATTTTTTTATTCGAGTCCTATCGGTATACGACCATATCCAATGCCACAATCAGCTATTACTTCGCACCAATATTTGTGATGATGTTAGCTCCTTGGGTTCTGAAGGAGAAACTGACGGGTGTGAAGGTTATTTGTATCGCCATGGCTATGGCGGGCTTATTTTTAATCGTGCAGAACGGTCCTGGCGGGGGAAGCGGCTCACACAATCATACCTTAGGGATATTCTATGGCCTTTTGGCGGCATCCTTATATGCCAGCGTAATTTTAATGAACAAATTCATTAAAAATCTATCTGGTTTTGAAATGACATTAGTTCAATTAATGGCGGGAGCTTTAGTACTGTTACCCTATGTATTGTGGCAAGGGCAGCTTAACCTTGCTGGATTGAACTCTACTTCGATTATTTTTATTTTAATACTGGGTATTGTACATACGGGTTTAGCTTATTTCATGTACTTTACTTCCATTCAAAAACTAAAAGGGCAAACCATTGCAGTTCTTAGCTATATTGACCCGATTTCCGCCGTCATCATCGCGGCGTTATTCCTGCACGAAAGTATGACATGGTTACAGATGATTGGCGGTGTCCTTGTATTGGGTTCGACATTTTTAAGTGAAAAAGTTGATTTAAAAATCGAGAAAAAAGGCCAGACTCCTACTACTTCGCCGTAATAGGGGGTCTGGCCTTTCTTTTTTAATGGGAGACTACACCTGTTAAATCTGGCTTCTGCCCTTGCATAAGATTTAGCTTTTCAATTGCAAATGCAACGTTTAAAACATTTTCTTCCTTAAACGCAGGACCCATTATTTGCAAACCGACCGGCAGACCATTGCTGATACCGCATGGCAGGCTTAGTGCGGGAAGTCCAGTCAAATTGCCTGGTCCCGTGAAGCGAATCACCTGGTCAAGGAAACTTTCTTTATTGCCATTAATGTCGACTGAATTATCACCGATAGCAGGCGGCAGGAACGGCAGTGTTGGCGAAATCAGAGCATCCACGTGCTTAAAAGCATGAGCAAAATCATTACTTAGTTGAAGACGGACCTGCTGTGCCTGCAGGTAGTCAACTGCTGGAATCAGTTCACCGAACTCCAATAAAAAGCGAACGTCGTCGCCAAAGTCCTCAGGACGTTTAAGCATATTGGCATGATGAATGGCGCTTGCTTCGGAAACAATCGTGACCAACTCGGCAAATTCAGATGCGGCAAGAGTAGGAATCTTGACTAGTTCAATTTTGGCACCCATCTTTTCAAGCTGCATAAGAGCGGCACGGACAGCTTCCTCTACCGGTTTGTCAACATTTTTAAAGAAATAGTCTTCATTTATACCAATAACCTTCCCGGAAAGGTCTTCTGATAGCAGCTCGGTATAGTTTTTCACTGGAGTATCCACGGAAGTCGGATCTTGAGGGTCGTAACCGGAAAGGGTTTCTAATAGCAATGCTGCATCATACACCGTTTTGGTCATTGGTCCGATATGGTCCAGGGACCATGCGAGCGGGAAACATCCAAACTTACTGATTCTGCCATGGGTTGGTTTTAGGCCGACGATTCCACAGCTAGAGGCTGGAATTCGGATGGAACCGCCTGTATCCGTCCCAAGGGAGGCAATGGTCATATCGGCAGCAACTGCTGCTCCTGAACCGCCACTTGAACCGCCAGGAATTTTGCTTAAATCCCAGGGATTATGGCAGGCCCCGAAATGCGGGTTAGTTGTCGTCGCCCCCCAGGCGTATTCGTGCATATTCAATTTTCCTGTAAAAATAACGCCTTCCTCTTTTAATTTCTTTACTACCGTTGCATCGTAATCCGGAATATAATCCTGGTGGATTTTTGAACCTACCGTGACTTTCTCGTCCTTAAAGTACAAAATATCCTTCAAGGCCATCGGTATGCCGTGCAGTCGCCCGCGATAATTCCCCTGAAGAATATCTTTTTCAGCCGCTGCAGCGGATTTTAAAGCGCTTTCCTTTTCAACTTGAATATAGGCATTGATTTCATCGTCGTATCGATCAATATTTTCTAAAACAGCTTTGGTCAATTCAACTGGAGAAATCTCCTTATCCCGTAACAGCGGGGAGGCTTCCCCAATCGACATGGCGGCTAAATTTTTACTCATTCACATTTCCCCCCGGCACGTGTTTTAAACCAATGTTATAGTCTGCAAGTTTTTCAAGATGCGGGTTGTTCTTTAATTGTTGATAGGATTGCCATTGTGCCATTAATGGCTGAATATGGTGTTCGGATACAGCAATTCCTTTCTTTTTCAGATGATCAATAATTTTTTCACTCACAATTCTCATCCTCCTAGATTAGAGTTGGTATTGGTCTTTGATCTTAACTATTATAAGAACTGCTTGTATACCTTAGATGCACTCAATCTAAACTATACCTTACGTCCAATTAAAAGATTGTAGTTTCTTGTTGTCGATTCTTGTTCAAAACGGCGATTATATTTCCTTTACTAGAAATAATATAATTTGAATAATGGAATCGGAGGTTTAATGAATGAGTGTGCCATGGTCGCCTGAAAGGGTTATTTCGAATGAAGAAGCAGCTAGGATGATTGAAAAACAGTTTCCGCAGTTGAAACGTGTAAGGATACAAGTCTTAGGTGAGGGATTTGACAATTCTGTGTTTCTGGTAAATGAGCAGTTTGTATTTCGTTTTCCTAGACGTGAAATATCGGTTAAGTTGCTTCAGGTTGAGAACCGGCTACTTCCGGTCGTGGCCCCTTTGCTGCCAATCCCCGTGCCGAATCCTATTTTTCATGGCATTCCTGAAGACGGGTATCCGTGGCCTTTTGCCGGGTACAAACTGTTAAGCGGGAAAACTTTGTCTGGTTTAACCACAGAACAGCGGCTTCTCTCAGTTGAGGGCTTGGCTTTATTTTTAAAAACACTGCATGCATTTCCGGTAAGCGAAGCGGAGATGCTCGGCGTTCCTTATGACGAGCTGGGCCGGACGGATATTTTAAAAAGAAAGCCGATGCTGGAAGCAAATATAGATAAGGCAATGGATTTAGGTTTGATAGAGGAATGTGAACGGGTGCGGTTGCGGTTATTTCTTTCAAACATTAAGGGCTCTTTAGAGAATGACACCAAAACGCTGGTTCATGGCGATTTTCATATTCGGAATATGCTGGTTGATAATAGTGGCATAGTGTCGGCCGTGATTGATTGGGGAGATGTCCATATTGGCAGCCCGGCGATTGATTTATCGATTGTGTACAGTTTTATTCCGGCGGAAGGCAGGGATTTATTTTTCCAATTATATGGTGATGCAGCTCCTGAAATAAAAAAGCTAGCTAGATTTAGAGCCGTCTATTCGCTCATCATGCTGCTTTTGTATGGGGATAGTCAAAAGGATAAACGGTTGGTAAACGATAGCCGAACTGCATTGGGTCTAGCACTGGACAATTAACCAAAACATTAACGCTTAGAGTGATAAATTCTCTAGGCTTTTTTTTACCTCAAAAGAAAATTCAAAAAGTTCTTGATTTTTTAAACACGGCATATTATGATTTTTAATTAAGTAATCCTATAGTTATTATCGGAATTTATTTTTACCATCATAAAATGGGCTAACTTTAGAAGAATTGGATAAGTGCCCTCCGCTTCTTCATTGCATATATTTATTAAAAACTAATACCTGTTCGTAACATTCCTGTCCCAGAACTCCATTTAGGGATTTATTTTTAGCAGTGAATGTTGACTGAAATACTCAACATTAAGGAGAGGAATTACATGAAGGTATCAAGTAAAGGAGAATATGCCCTAAGGGCCTTGCTCCTGCTCGGCGGGCATCAAGGAACTGTCCTCGGCATCCAGGAAATCGCCGACAAAACCCTGGTAACGACAAATTACCTTGAACAAATCCTGCTTCAATTAAAAAAACTGGGTTATGTAATGAGTAAACGAGGGGCAAAAGGCGGCTATATGCTGCTTAAAGAGCCGCAGGACATCAATATCGGAGAGATTATCCGGGAATTAGAAGGGCCTTTGTCACCGATGGCCTGTGCATCCATTACAAAATATGAACCATGTCCTTTAGAGGCGGGCTGTCAATTAAAGCCGCTATGGTCATTGGTAAGGGATACCATTGCCTATGTCCTGGAGCGGACAACACTTGAAGATTTATTAGAAAACCGAATAAGTCTATTAAAAGGAGAGGATTTAGTTGTCATTAAAACCACATCTTAATCAGCAAGTGCTGGAAAAACTCGAAAGTTTGTTGGAAGGCTTAGAATTTGGAACCGTACAAATCACCGTTCACGAATCACAAATCACGCAAATCGACCGATTAGAAAGACACCGGCTGCCATTGCAGAAAAAGACCAGCCAAGTAACCAACCAAAGGAAAAACGAAAGATGAATATGCTGCCGATCGGACCCCCGAAGGCCCTTTAGTTAGATGTACATGACGATGTACATGCAAAAACTAATGGGCTTTTTTTATTGAAAAAAGCCCGCCAATTCAAAAAAAAGGGGAGATAAAAATGCTCAAAAAAATCTTAATAACGGTAATTACACTAATGTTTCTTGTTGGGGCAGCGGGCTGCTCGAATCAAACTTCAACTGAACCGGCCAAGTCCAAAAAAGATGCCGCCGCAAAGGAAACCAATAAGAAACCGATTGAATTGTTAAATGTATCCTATGACCCAACCCGAGAATTATACGAGGAATATAACAAAAGCTTTGCAGCTTATTGGGAAAAGAAAACCGGTCAAAAAGTGACGATTAACCAATCACATGGAGGTTCCGGCAAGCAGTCCCGCTCTGTCATAGACGGTTTGGAGGCGGATGTCGTGACGCTGGCCCTTGCCTATGATATCGACGCTATTGCCGAATCAGGCAAACTCGCGGAGAACTGGCAGGAGCGGCTGGCTGACAACAGTTCACCGTACACATCAACCATTGTCTTCCTGGTGCGAAAAGGGAGTCCCAAAGGAATCAAGGATTGGGATGACTTGGTGAAAAAAGATGTTTCTGTCATTACCCCGAATCCAAAAACCTCCGGCGGTGCACGTTGGAATTACCTGGCGGCGTGGGGCTATGCTTTGCTGCAAAATAATGGTGATGAACAAAAGGCGCAGGAATTTGTGGCAAAGCTCTTTAAAAATGTGCCGGTATTGGATTCCGGAGCCCGCGGTTCAACGACTACTTTTGTTGAAAGAGGAATCGGCGACGTATTAATTGCATGGGAAAATGAGGCTTATCTTGCACTTAAGGAATTTGGCGAAGACAAATTTGAAGTAGTCAATCCATCTGTCAGCATTTTGGCTGAGCCTCCTGTTTCCGTAGTGGATACTGTGGCGAAAAGGCATGGGACCGAGGAAGTAGCAAAAGCGTATCTTGACTATTTATATACAGTTGAAGGACAGGAAATTGCCGCGAAGAATTTTTACCGCCCACGCAATAAAGATGTCGCAGAAAAATATGCCAGCCAGTTCCCTGATATCAAACTATTTACGATTGATGAGGTTTTTGGCGGCTGGAAAAAAGCCCAGGAGACTCACTTTGATGATGGAGGCGTCTTTGACCAAATCTATAAACCATAATGATTGGAGGCTTTCCCGTGTTTAATCAATCCAAACGCCGCCGGGTGCTCCCGGGGTTCGGCCTCTCAATGGGGTATACGGTCATCTATCTCAGCCTGATTGTCCTGATCCCGATTGCTGTTTTATTTTTAAAAGCAACTACGATAAGCTTTGCCGAATTTTGGGAGACTATAACGGATGATAGAGTCGTAGCTTCCTATAAACTGACTTTTTACACCTCCTTCGTTGCTGCAATGGTGAATGTCCTTTTTGGAACGCTGATCGCCTGGGTATTAGTAAGATATGACTTCGTCGGCAAACGACTTGTTGATGCGCTTGTCGACCTGCCGTTTGCCCTGCCGACTGCAGTTGCAGGCATAGCGCTTACCGCCATCTATGCTCCGAATGGGTGGATTGGGCAATACTTCGAAGCCGCCGGGGTGAAGATCGCCTATACACAGTATGGAATCATGATAGCATTGACGTTTATCGGCCTTCCCTTTGTGGTCCGGTCTGTCCAGCCAGTTTTACAGGAGTTGGATCAACAGTTCGAAGAGGCAGCTGCTACACTTGGTGCCTCTTCGGCCCAAATTTTTTTCAAAATTATTTTTCCAGCCATCTTCCCAGCCATGTTGACGGGCTTTGCCCTTGCCTTTGCAAGGGCCTTGGGGGAATATGGTTCGGTCGTGTTCATATCCGGCAACATGCCGATGAAAACGGAAATTGTCCCCCTGCTCATCATCACAAAATTAGAGCAATACAGCTACGGGGGGGCTGCCGCCATTGCCGCCGTTATGCTCGTCATCTCTTTCCTTCTATTATTCTTAATTAACTTTTGGCAATGGAGAACGGCAAGGAAACATCAAGTGACCTAGAGGAGTTTGAAGAATATGATTGCTAGAGAACAAGTCCATCTAAAAAGTCCAGGAGCCAACCGGTTTGCCCTGGCTCCGATAAGGAAATGGCTGCTGATTGGAACGGCTCTCGGATTCTTAGGAGTCTTTATCCTCATCCCCCTCATTGCGGTTTTTACTGAGGCATTGAAAAAGGGAATAGAATTATACTTTGCGGCCATCACGGAGCCTGATGCGCTGTCTGCCATTAAACTCACGCTCATCACCGCTGCCATCGCCGTTCCCCTGAATACCATTTTCGGTGTAATCGCCGCATGGGGAATTGCGAAATTCAATTTTAAGGGAAAAAACTTTTTGATTACCCTGATTGATATTCCTTTTGCTGTTTCCCCTGTCATTGCAGGTCTCGTGTTTGTGTTGTTGTATGGTTCAAATGGGGTGTTTGGTCAGTTACTGGAAGCAAATAATTTAAAAATCATATTTAATATACCGGGAATTGTTCTTGCCACTACCTTTGTCACCTTCCCGTTTGTTGTCCGCGAGTTAATCCCAATTATGCAGGAGCAGGGCACCGAGGAGGAGCAGGCTGCAATAACTCTCGGTGCGAGCGGCTGGCAGATGTTTTTCCGGGTCACCCTCCCAAATATTAAATGGGGGTTGTTGTACGGCGTGATTCTTTGTAATGCACGTGCTATGGGGGAGTTTGGCGCCGTTTCGGTTGTGTCCGGCCACATCAGAGGGCTGACCAATACCCTCCCTCTTCATATTGAGATTTTGTATAACGAATACAACTTTACCGCCGCCTTTGCCGTGGCTTCTCTGTTGGCCATGCTTGCCCTGCTTACGTTAGTTATGAAAAGTATTTTGGAATGGAAAACAAATAGAAAGGGAGATTAAGATATGGGGATTACAATCAGTGGCGCAACGAAAGTATTTGGTGCTTTTGCGGCCGTCAAAGATATCAACCTAGAAATATCAACCGGCGATTTTGTGGCATTATTAGGTCCTTCCGGTTCTGGGAAAACCACCCTTCTCAGACTGATTGCAGGACTGGAGGGGTTGGATACAGGTTCGATCTTTTTCAACGGTGTTGATTATTCTTTCAAAACCGTGAAAGAACGCAAGGTTGGTTTTGTATTTCAGCATTATGCCTTGTTTAAGCATATGACGATTTTTGAGAACGTCGCCTTTGGGTTGAAGGTAAGGCCGCGCAAACTACGGCCTTCTAGGATTGTTATCAGGGAAAAAGTACTGGAATTATTAAAGCTGGTGCAGCTGGAGGGTGTGGCCGACCGTTATCCCTCCCAGCTTTCAGGTGGACAGCGGCAAAGGATTGCGCTGGCACGGGCGCTGGCTGTGGAGCCAGAGGTACTTCTTCTCGACGAACCATTCGGAGCGTTGGATGCAAAGGTTCGCCAGGAACTGCGCCACTGGCTACGGGAAATCCATCGAAAGCTTAATATTACCACTGTTTTTGTGACGCATGATCAGGAAGAAGCACTTGAGATGGCCGACACTGTTGTGGTGATGAATCATGGGAAAATTGAACAAATTGGTACTCCTGCGGAAGTCTATGAAAAACCAGTAAATGCTTTTGTTTATAGCTTTTTGGGTCGGGTAAATGAATTCCGTGGGGCTGCTGTGTATAATGATGTTGCAGTTGCGAGGGATTCAGCGGTAGAAAGGGTTGGGTATATCCGCCCCCATGAGATTGGGTTGAGCAGGTTTTCCAACGGGGGTGGCATACCAGCGGAAGTCTCACATGTCAATGCGGTTGGTTCCACTGTACGGGTTGTATTGAAAAGGCTTGATACGGAGGATTTTTTTGAAGCTGAATTGACGAGTGGCAATTTTCGTGAACTTGGTCCGTTTCATAAAGGTGATATTCTTTATGCTGATTTTACAAATATTGTTGTGTTTGAGGCTAAACAGGATACTCAGCATGGAAAAGTAATGGAAAAGGTAGCTGCTAGGGCTTTTTCGGCATTTACGTAATAGAGTTTGTTGAATTGTTTTGTGATAACTACCCGAGGCGGAGGTTCTTTACTAGTTCGGGGGTTATGATGGGTTCATAACTACCCGTAACGAGGCTACTTTTCCTGTTCGGGCGTTATAATGCGTTCATAACTACCCAGGATGGCGCGGCTTTTCCCCTTCGGGCGTTATAAAGCTTTCATAACTACCTGGGTGGCGCAACTTTTCTCGTTCGGTAGTTATAAAAGCTTTCATAACTCCCCGGGGTGGCGCGGCCTTTCCCCTTCGGGCGTTATAAAGCTTTCATAACTCCCCGGGATGGCGCGGCCTTTCTCGTTCGGGCGTTATAAAGCTTTCATAACTCCCCGGGATGGCGCGGCCTTTCCCCTTCGGGCGTTATAAAGCTTTCATAACTCCCCGGGATGGCGCGGCCTTTCTCGTTCGGGCGTTATAAAGCTTTCATAACTCCCCGGGATGGCGCGGCCTTTCCCGTTTGGGTGTTATAAAGCTTTCATAACTCCCCGGGATGGCGCGGCCTTTCCCGTTTGGGCGTTGTAAAGCTTTCATAACTCCCCGGGATGGCGCGGCCTTTCTTATTCGGTCGACTAGCACCTTTCTATGCGACCGATTGTTTGGAAAATCCACTGGTTCAGGAGCATAGACCCTTTCTACGCGACCGAATGTCTAGTAAATTCGCCAGTTCAGGAGCATAGACCCTTTCTACGCGACCGAACGTCTAGTAAATTCGCCGGTTCGGAAGCATAGAGCTTTTATATACGATTGTACAATTAAAAGATATTCAAGCTAGGTTCGCCACACACAACTATATCATCAGTATCTCTCTAATATCCTCTTCAGTAAGACTCCCCATCGCCTTCTCATCCGAATCAATGATTTCCTCTATTAAGTGCCTCTTTTTATCCTGCAGTTCATTAATCTTTTCCTCGATGGTGCCACGGGCAACAAGCTTGATGACCTGAACCTCATTTTGCTGGCCCATCCGGTGGGCGCGGTCCGCAGCTTGTTCCTCGACGGCCGGGTTCCACCAAGTGTCATATAAAATAACGGTATTCGCCCCCATCAAGTTAAGGCCGGTTCCGCCTGCTTTCAAGGAAATCAGGAAAAGGTCGCGTTCACCGCGATTGAACCGTTCGCAGATTTCCACCCGCTCTTCAGATGGAGTCTGCCCATCAAGGTAAAAGTATGGCTGTCCTTTTGCCGTTAACCGCCGTCCAATCAACGCCAGCATTTTCGTAAACTGGGAAAAGATTAACACCCGTCTCCCGGAAATCCGTGATTCCTCTAATATTTCCATGAGCTGTTCAAATTTTGCCGACCCGCCTTGATAGCCGTCTACGAACAAGCCCGGATGGCAGCAAATCTGCCGCAGGCGGGTCAACCCCGCTAAAATCTTGATACGATTTTTTCGAATCGTGTCTTTGTCCAGATGCTTTAATGTATCATGCCGAAGCTTGGCCAAGTAAGCAGCATACAACCTCTTTTGTTCAGGTAACAGCTCAACCAAATCCAACGATTCGATTTTTCCAGGCAGTTCGGATAAGACATCCTCCTTCATCCTGCGCAGCAAGAATGGCCGGATCCTGCGAGCGATTTGTTTTCGGGTCAGCTGGCTGAATTCCTTTAGGCCAAGGAAAAGCTCTGGAAAGACGACATGAAAAATCGACCACAGCTCCTCCGATGAGTTCTCAACCGGCGTGCCTGTCAGAGCAAAACGATGATGGGCCTGCAGCTTTTTTACCGCCCGGGCTGTTTGCGTTAACGGATTTTTAAAGGCCTGGGCCTCGTCAAAAAACACGGTATGAAAGGTTTGTTTTTCAAACCAAAGGATGTCCTTACGCAGCAAAGGATAGGAAGTGACAATGACATCGACATCGGAAAGATCCTGTTGCTGCCTGTTCCGCTCCTCCTTCGAACCATCAATGACCACTGCCCGCAGTTGGGAGGTCCCCGTAAATTTCCTGAACTCGCTTAGCCAGTTATAGGTCAGAGAGGATGGACAGATAACGAGGACCGGCTGCTTTTGCTTGCGAATTTCCGGAAGCACCGACACAATAAAAGCGATGCTTTGAATCGTCTTTCCGAGCCCCATATCATCGGCTAAGATTCCCCCAAAGCCAAAGTGGGCAAGAGTCTTCATCCATTTAAAGCCAACTTTTTGATAATCTTTGAGAATAGGCTCAAGACTGCGAGGCACCTTGAAGTCCAGGCTCCCCGGGTTCCGGAGCTGCTCCATAAACTGCCTGAAGGATTCCTCTAGCTTAAAGGTATCGCTCACCTCCACCGTATCCAGCAGCTGCAAACACTGTTCGATAGGCAAGGCCAATCCATTCCCTAAGTCACCGGCCTTCATAAGTGGTGAATGGAGAAACTGCTGAATCTCCTCGAATTCCCTTGTTTGCAAGGATAGCAGAGAGCCATTCGGCAATCTATAATACTTCCGTTTTTCCTCGAGCGCCTCCAAGACATCGCGAATCTGATTGTCGGAAATGCCGTCCATTTCAAACTTGAATTCCAGCCAATTGGTCCGTTCCTTCTTTACCTTCACCCTTATTTTCGGAAAAACATTTTCTCGAAAAATCCGACTGCGGACAGCCGTTGTCGCATAAATTTGGGCGAGCTTTTGCAGCCTCGGTACGACATAGACCAGAAATTCGTACTCAAGATCCTCATTATGCAAAAAATAACCGCCATCCGTCTTGGCGAAGGAGCTGTCCTCCATGATTTGCAGGATTTCCGCTTCCCTCTCGACATCCCTAACGACCATGGAGCCTGAGGGGAGTTCCCTGCACTCCAACGGATTGATCACCATATGTTCATAGTGAAACTCAAGCCCGGCAAGGAGTCGGTTTTTCACCCGATCCAAGTAGAGCTTGACCTTCAACGGTGTTTTCATCCAGGTTTTTGTGATGGAATCGGCAATCTGCACCTGCCCCAGCTCTTTTAATCCCGGGGCGACTTTTTCAAGAAAAAACGGAATTTGTTCGTGCGGGATAGGGATTTTGTTGGTCCCGGAACCATGGAGCATTCGTTTTAGTTCCAATAACCTCTGGAAATCCTGATTCTTCAATTGTGTTATTTTCCCGTCGTAAAGAACGGAGCGATAGGTTTCCAAAATTAGTATCTGGTCAAATCCTTCAACCACCAGTAGATTTTCCGTAAAAGCAAACTGTAATGGCAGCGAACCGTCTGACAGCTGGAGTTCTTCATAGGTTTGGCCATTGTACTGTATTTTGACCCTGGGAGCCTTTATAAGTAATGGCAGGAGCCGGTCCCATAAGGATGCCGAAATCGGCAGGACTTGCGGATCCAAAGCTTCCTTTCCATACGCCTGTTCATCTCGAACCATGTTAATCAGCTGCTGAATAACGGCATCGGTTTCTTTTTGAAAGCAATGAAGGCTCGGGTCGTAAGTAAAGGAATCCGATAGAACATATCGATTTCCACTACTGACCTTGTCCAAAAACTCTCTGATATTTTGAACCTCGTTCTCTTCTACCTCTATCTCAATGCCCAGAATACGCCGGCCCTCGCCTGCAGCGACTGGTTTACAGCTAAACCTCGCATCCAGCACGGTTCTTTTTTCAAAATAATTCTGGTGTCCGCTGGTCTGGACGGGCTTATTATCGAAAATAGTCAGCAAGCTGGCGGTCAGCTCCTGATTCAGTAAATTCGGTGTTGTTCCTTGCCGTTGATGATCGTATATCACCAATAAAACCGCCGCAATATGCTGACAATCCTTTTGAAAAGAAGCGAGCTTTGGGCAGCTGCAACTAGTGCGGAACTTACCTTCAGCTTCACTTACAACAGTCACATGGAAATCCCCGTCAACCATTGCTTGGCAGCGATCTGGACCATATTCGGTGAAGGTCACTTTATTCGTCCGATAAAAATAATCTCCTCTTTTGAAGGAGACTGCTCCACACATATCTGTGATGATTTTATAATTTAACTCTATGTTCATGCGGTCGCTCCTTCGTTAAGAGATTTCAATAGTACGATTTTATCATAAGGGCAGCCCAAATTCATACATAAGGAAATACGGGAGACTTTATCATTTGTTCCAACCTTATAATCATATATAAAGATCAAATACAACTTTTGGTTTATTTTCCTTTTCAAGCACAATTGATTTAATAAGGAAAGAATGATTCAAGGCTTATGTTTGAGCATCAAAGTAGATAGGGGGAACGAACATTGAGTAACACAGACAAAACTCCAACACCACCATACTATGCGGTCATTTTTACATCGGTACGAACCGATGGTGACAATGGTTATGAGAAGATGGCAGAAAAAATGGTCGAATTAGCCTCGAGGCAAAAAGGTTTCTTAGGAATTGAAAGTGCCCGTGACAAAGAGACAGGAATTACCGTCTCCTACTGGGACTCTTTGGAGGCGATAAAGGCATGGAAGGAACATACAGCACATAAAGCGGCGCAGGAAAAGGGCCAAACTGAATGGTATAAGCATTACAAAGTGAGAATCTGCAGGGTGGAGAGAGCTTACTCTTTCGATAAATAGTGGTGCATATTGCTTAGAGTGTGAGCCACATTTTGATCGATTCCAAAGTGAGTTTTGTCCGTAGGAGCGGGGCTTACGGACATTTTGATCGATTCCAAAGAGAATTTTGTCCGTAAGAGCGACCCTTATAAGCAACAATCTATCAGAAAAGAGCGTTTCAATTATACTAGCTCTACAAAAGATTCAGTGCTCTCTCTACTTTATCCTGACAATAACCTTCCCCTTGGCTCGTCCTGTTTCCACGTAATCCAATGCTTCCTGTGTATCGACAAACGGATACACTCGGTCGATTACAGGGATGATTTTACCCTGCTCGATTAAACCTTTAATAAAGGTTAACTGCTTACCGCTTGGTTTCATGAAATGATAGAGATACTCTACGTTATACTTCTTTTCTAATGATGCAGTTTTGAGGTTGACGAGTGAAAAGAGAATCATTCGAAATAAACCTAAATTTTCTTTTCTAGCAAATTTGGCATCAGGCAATGCGGCAATGGAAACAATTTTTCCAAGCGGTTTTAAAATTTCAAACGATTTGACCAGCGTATCTTTTCCTACCGTATCAAATACTGCATCGTAATCTTTTATAATCTCTGCAAAACTTTCTTTTTTATAATTAACGATTATATCCGCCCCTAGGGACTTAACAAGGTCGTATCCCTTTTCGCTAACAGTGGTTGCCACCAATGCTCCCATTTCTTTAGCCAGTTGGATTGCAAAGGTGCCTACCCCACCTGAACCTGCAGGTATAAAGACTTTTTGTCCTGCTTTAAGCCCCATCATCTCAAAAGCTTGTATAGTCGTTAATCCCACCAATGGGATTGAGGCAGCTTCTTCAAAGGATAAATTACCTGGCTTTAAGGCGATATCATCCTCGTGAACAGCAACCATCTCAGCAAATGTCCCGATTCTGGTTTTTCTAGGCCGGCCAAACACCTCATCTCCGATTGAAAACTTTGTTACCTTCGATCCCTTCTTGATGATCGTCCCCGAAAAATCATTCCCCAACGTTAAAGGAAATTCATATTTCGCGAGCAGCCTCACGATTCCATCTCTAATTTTAAAATCTACAGGATTGATGCTGGCTGCATGAATTTCAACCAACACCTCATATTCACCCACAATAGGAGTCGGCCTCTCCATTAAGCGTAACGGAACATTTTTACCGTATCGATCTATGACCATTGCTTTCATTTTGTAGCTTATCTTCCCTTCAGTTATCGGAATAAAATTGACAATAAATTTACAATTCCTCCAAAATGGATTAACAAAATTCGTCTATACTGAGTGTATCAAAATCAAATACAAAGGAGACTTAAAAATGATTGATTTCTTGATTCGACTCATTATATTGACTCCTGTTTGCACGCTGCTTAGCCCTTAACATCCCCCTCTAGGGAGTCCCAAACATTGTAACACTCAGCCCACACTCTACACAGCAACTCCTCATTTCAGTAGAAAAAAACGAACAGCATCGATTACCGTTCGCTTCAAAATCTTAATGGGGCTTTTGACGTACAAAGTTCTATTCCTTCTAGCTTTTTCACTGACAAATAGAATTCTAACCCGGACTTGACAATATCTAATTTGGTTCGGGGGCCGATCGTTATTTTGCGAACCAAAAGCTTGCCTTCCCTTGATTCATCGTTTTGGTCAACCACAGGTACTTTAATAAACGGGATAAATGCCCCTCGGGACACCCGAAAGTGGATGTGTTCATCGGATTTTGGGATGAAAATGAATCTGAATTCTTCTTCGCAGGCAAAGGTGGGATGCTTAATAAAGCAGCCTAATGTTCCGAAAGTAAATAGCAGCACACGAGAAAAACTCTCCTCTGATAAATTGGCGTTTCTTACCAATTTCAGCAGTCTGGTAATCACTTCTTTCACAATTTGCCTTTGTTTCTCCTCATCATAAACCACTTTTCCAACAAAGGTAATTTGTGAGTTAAATGATTGACCAAAAAATTTCGAGGCGTCGATTCCGATATTGCAGCCCTCATTCGCCCCGTAGTTATACCAGAGCGGCAAGGAATCAGGGTTTTCCGTTAAAGAAAAGGCGAAGATGTTTAAATCCTTATAATAACTTTCGGTGGAGGAAAAATCCTTGTATAAGGCAATAAAGGTCTCTTTTTCTTTGCTGTCCTCAATCTCACCAATAATCGCCCGAACTATTTCCGTCACATAGGCGATCTCTTTATAATCGTTCATGAAGTCCACACGGGTAATCCAAAAACACTTTTCCCGGTCAAGGATATTATTTAAAGCTTTCATGGACGTATAATGATAAAGCATCGGACCTTGCATGATTTTGTCCAGGTTTTCAAAAATATGCTCTTTAAAATAATCCGCCATCTGCTGGCTGAAATCATCCAATATGACTTGTCCCAAGACTGCTCCTCCTCCAGTTTTTTCTTTTATTATTGCTAATTATTGGAGAGAACATTTCCTTTTGGGCCAACTTTTTGAAAAAACTAAACGCGGTTGCAACCACGCTTAGTTTTTTGATAACTTCGAAACCGCTCCTAAAAGTGAACTCCTTCATTATTTTGAAGTGCTTTTTGTAAGTAACGGAGCTCCTTTTGGATACTCAGGAATGATTCGATTCCAGGAATCGGTTTTAGGGGCGGTGCTTTTTTCAAATGGGTCGCTATCGCCATCGTTTCACACGCTAAGAGCAGCTGGGCAAGATCATCATCAGCCAGAATCGGACGGCTGCTTAGTTTAGCTGCATTCTCCAGCAGATAACCTAGATGTTCAATAGAATGGACAACCGGCCAGTAATAATCCAATACATCACGATTGACCGGAATTTCACCTGAAGCAGTATTATACAGGATTTTTAAATTCGAAATGTTCGTTCTCATTTTCTTTAACTCTGTGCTTTTTCTAGCATTAAACCCTTTTCCTTGGTCAGAGAAAAGGACAAACAAAAATTGCGACTGACTGCGTATGGTTTTGCTGATTAAGTGCGGCAGGCGGCTTGAGGCGGACCTCCTCCCAACCAGCCATACCCCTATTAGACCAATGATACTGCCGATTAAAACATCCATCATTCTTGCCGAGGCAAAATAGGCAAAGCTAAAGCTCCCGTGGCTTGTGCTTTCTGCCATAAGCAACGCATTAGGGGTGAAAAACAATGCCGCTAACGCATAATTCTTCACGATAAACAGCTCCGTAATGAACGTAAACAGTAAAACTAATAAAGCAATTATGTATCCATCAGGATGAATCGAAAGAATCAAGCTGGCAATTAGAATTCCAAGCAATGTACCGATTCCTCTTTGAATCGCCCGATGGTAAGTGGCGACAATAGAGTAGCCCGACATGACGGCCACGCAGGACAACGGTACCCAGAAGGAACGGGCAAATCCAACCTCAAACGCGAAGATGGCAGCAATGATCGTGATGATCCCAAACCTTATGGCAGCAATAAAAATAATCGAGTTTTTATCAAAGGCCCCTCCAAAAACAGTCTTAAGTGACAACTTCGAGAATTCAACCTCTTGATTGATTTTGGAAGTGGGTTCATTCATAACTGCATCTGCATCATAAATCAATTTAAATAAATGAGCGACCGAAGCATCCATCTCTTCAGGCTGTAAAATGACTTCTGAAGCAGAATCACTTTTATTTTTTTTGCCTAACGAGTTTGCTATTTTTCGGACAGACTGCGCTGCTTCCGGCGGTAGTGGTGCTCGGTGTTCTGGAAAATCTTCAAGTAAATAAGTAAAAATATCATGAGCCGAATTGTTTAATACATATAAACGTTTGAAATAGTTCGTTTCCCTGATAGGCGTTTGCCCTGATGCCAATGTTTCGTCCGCATCCATTAAGGCTGACATGACACGGTGCCGCGACTCGTGGAATCGGTCTGTCCCTACTGAATCAAGCAATGCTGCGAGCTCTAACAGGCCCCTTTTAACTACTCCTGTTTCAGGACCATGGGGATCAGAAAACCAGCCAAGCATAGCCAAAATCCACGATAGACTCCCGCCCAGGAAGACTAAGCCTGCTCTTAATGGAGCAATCTCTGGTGCCTGGGGCATTCCTGTTACCATTGAAAAAACGAGGACCAAGAAGATGGCAGCAGGGCCTGCAATCCTTAATGCTCCGAAAATAAAGATGGCCGAAGCACCGATGATTCCCATAAATATCGCTACCATAATGGGATAAGGGGCCACCAGTGTACCCAAGGCAGTAAGAAAAGTGAGGGCAATGACAATCCAAAATATCTTTTTCGCTCTTTGAGCGTATGGGACATTAAACACATATAGATATGTAAATCCGCCCAATCCGGCAATTAATCCATATTCCAAGTTGCCAAATAACAAGCCAATCAAAATCGGCAATGCTGCAGCCAGGCCTGCAGTAAATGCCTTCAGCCACGGAAATGGCTTCCTATTGACAGACAAAGCTTGTTTTAATAAAGATGGTGTTTTCTCCATACCAACCACTTCTTTCTAAAACTTAAGTCATAAAATACATTTTAAAACAAATATTTTTTTAAGGAGGAAATAATGCTTATACTATCGGAATAGAAAAGCCTAAATCACATAGTGATCTAGGCTTTTCTATTATTTCCGATATTGCTCCATAGTAATCGAGTAATGGACTGACCTAATTAGGCTGAATTTCCTTTTATTAATGAAACTATTTTTACAATCATTCCAATGAAAACATAAAGAATCCCGTTGCCGACGATCATTAAACCAACAAAAGCACCGGCAATGGCTCCACCTTCACCTGTGCTCCCTGCACTATGGTCCATCTTTACAAATATGGCCCCAATTAAAAAGGCAATGATGGGACCGAGCATACTGATAATAATCCCAGACCAAAAATAGTGCATTTTTTTCTTATTATGTAGAGAAATTGCTCCCCAGTTGAACAGCGTAAGCAATAGTATTATCAGCAGCCAAATTACTGCATCCATATGAACACCATCCATCTCATAATTTTCGGCTTTTCCCGCCCGACTTGATGATAATATTCACTCCATTTACATCGGCGCTATCAATGTGGTTTTTCATTTTCGATACATCAATATCGGCTTCAATCATCACTCGTTTCCTTTCCTTGTTGCCAAGCTTTATTGTGTAAGGGGCATTGGCGTTCATTAGCGTTACGATTTCATCCTCATATTTGTCGTAAAATTCAATGGTAAAACGGACATCCTTGCTGCTGTTGTTTTCAAATGGAAGTACACATTCGCCGTGCAATATTTTCTCATTAGCCATTTCTAAATGGCACCGGCTTTCGTTGTGATTGAAGGAGATTGTATAAATACCTGTTGCAAAATATTTTTGAATGGAACTGGCCAAAAAAGATGGGATAACCATTGCTCCCAAAAAGGCAATAACTATGAATCTAGTTTGATACTTATTCAATGATTTTGAAAGCAAATAAAGACTCATCATTAATACAACAAATAAGGAAATGCTCAAATAGTTCAACCCATTTGCCGGACTAACAGGTATATGAAACATCGATGCCAGTGTCTCTCCAAGGGGATTTGCATTTGGGAAAGGAAGGGTTAAGATCATCACAGCAAAATATAGGATGATCGATATATATAAAGATTTTTTATCCCTTATCATAATGGAACCCTCCTGCCTTCTAAACATTCTTAATATAAGTTTACCATTAACTTGGATAGATTTGGAAAAATTTTAAAAACCAAAAAACAGCCTGGATGTCAGACTGTTTCCATTCTAAATATTTTAATTTTATTTCCAATGAGCCGGAGTCCTTAATGCAAGCGGCAATTTTGTATGCCGGTCGCCCCTTGCTGCATTTACTTGCGCCTGCGTAAGAAAGATACTTCCAGTAAGATTAGCACCGCTTAGGTCGGAATCCCTCATGTCTGCTCCAATAAAGTCGACTTCCCTAAGGTCGGATTCTCGAAGATCGGCTGCTATTAACAAAGCGCCCCTTAAATTAGCTCCCCTCAGGTCGGCACCTCTTAGTTTTGCCCCAATCAGATCACTGCCCTTGCGAATTTTGCTAATATTTTTTCCAGGTGAAATCTTTGCACGGACTAGTTCACTCGTATGTAAAAATAACTTATTTACCTTCGCCCGATGTGATGGTACATCAAGATTCAAGATTTCCATTGGAGTTAAATTGGTCAGGCTTTCTAATTCTTTAAAAGCCGCATGCAGTTCATGATGAATGACTTTCGCTTCTTCAAAATGTATTGCCTCATTTAAGTAATAAAGCATTTCATGAAGCTGCTGCATGATGGGAAATACATTAAACATTTCCATAGCTGACTCCGGGTTCTCGCGCCAATCTCTTCCCCCATATGTATTTTGGGAAACCTTTTGACCTGCCCCAAAGCATTCGTAGGCAGAACAGCCGCGGAACCCTTTATCTCTAAGATTTTGATGAATTCTGCAGCGGTGATCGGATTGCAGGTTCTTACAAGGGGTCCCGCTTTCTTTATCAAAGGCAAAATCGGCAGACTTGGCGTAGGGCAGCGCAACACAGCATAAAGCAAAGCAGTTTGCACAGTCGGCGTTTAAGCTTTGATGCCTTTTATTGTTATTGGTTAATGGATTTGACAATCCTTACACTTCCTTTTAACGATTATACGATTAACAAAATTTGTTAAATAACCTGTAAATTACAAATTATATTATAATGCTTCAGTGTTTGGATTTATATTTAAATTTTTGAAAAAGCCATTGTATGAAAGGAGTGTTTGATTGAGTGGAATGAAATGATTGGTTTTGTAGATAATACGTTTATAAATTAATCTAGTTATATGAAGGGGAATACTTTCAATGAAAAAACACTGGATACTGAGTGTATCTATTGTCCTTATAGCATGGTCGACGCTCCCTTTTTTGGGAAAGAGCAACATAAAGAGATATCTTCCTGCATCCATCCTGATTTCGTTGATTGAAGGACTTAATGTGCAAATTGCCAGAAAACGCAAATGGTGGATTATTCCCAGAACACCAAGGTCGTTTTTCTTTAGAGAGTTTCCTTATAACATCGGACCGCATTTGGTCGGTTCCATGTGGATATTAAAATGGACATACGGAAATTTTATACGTTATATTCTACTAAATGCATTGGTAGATGGTTTCTTTGCTTTTCCTTTTGTAGGGTTCTTAGAGAAAACAAAAATGTTTAAACTAGTGCGCATTAATCATTTTCAATTTTTCCTTTACATTTTTTATAAGGCCTTTTTGCTTTACGGGATTCAATTCTTTTTCGAAAAAAAGGCTAAGAATTTAATAAAGTGAAAATACCCTGCCGAATATTGGCAGGGTATTTTCATTGTTTCATCTCTTATGAACCTTTTCCCCTTGGACCCAAACTTCGCGAATATTTACCGGGCGGGCGAGGTACATGATTTTCTGGAAGATATCATGCAGGTTCTCTTCTGTATCGTAAAGAGGCAGCTTGGCCGTCTCTATGGTCGTATCGATGATTTGGATGTCCCAAGCGTAATTTTCTTCAAGGCGGCCGATTGGGAGAGAAAGGCTTTCGCCTCCGCCGGCAGTGGCCAGATAGAATGCTTCATCAATGGTAATCCGGGAATTCGGAACTCCGCGGTCCTCAGCAGGAATTGCCGGGTTCACACCATCTTCCAGCATTCTTGAGGACATCACCGCTTGTCTTACATTATCGAACAGACTTGGCGAGAAACCTCCGGAAATATCCGACCCTAAGCCAATCTCGACTCCTTTTTCTTGGAAACGGGCGATTGGAATGACGCTGTTCGCAAAATAAGCATTAGAAATAGGACAATGGGCGATTGCCGTCCCGGTTTCCACAAACAAGTCTGCATCGTCATCACTGAGAAAATTGCAATGCGCCATGACGGATTTTTCCCTTAATAAGCCGAAATCATGTAACGCAAATGCGTCATTTTTGCCCATACGATCCTGAACATAGCCATGCGCCCAATCGCTTTCACTGCAGTGCGACTGGACATGTGCATCGTACTTAGCCGCCAATTCACCTAAACCTTTTAGAGTTTCGTCAGTACAGCTTGGAATAAAGCGCGGTGTTACGACTGGGTAGACGCCCTGTTTTGCTCGCTTTGCCACTTCTTTCACCGCTTGGATAAATTCCTCTGTATCTGCCAAGGCGGTTGCTGTGTCCGAGTCTCGATAATATTCCGGTGTCTGGTCAGGGTTATCCATGACCACTTTTCCGACTAAACCGCGCTGCCCTTTTTCCGCGCAAATTTCTGCCAGCAGGACGCTTGCTTCTTTATGTACAGTTGCGAAATAAAGGGCCGTGGTTGTACCGTTTGCAAGCAAGGTGCTGACAACGTCCTGGTATACTTTTTTTGCAAAATCTAAATCTGAAAATTTCGCTTCAATCGGGAAGGTGTATGTGTTTAACCAATCGTAGAGCGGGATATCCAGCGCCGTTCCTGATTGAGCCCACTGCGGTGCGTGCACGTGCAGATCGACGAAACCTGGCAGGATGTACTGGCCTTCGGTTAAACGATGAAAGTTTGCTCCGCCTTGATATTCTGATAATAAACTTTGATAGTTTTGGTCGTCAGGAGAGACAACCTTTTCAATGGCTCCGTCATCGTTAATGAAAAACAGATAGTCTTTTAAAATTTGTACTTCTTTTGGGGATTTGCTTGAAAAAGCGGTCCCTTGGAAAATCTGAGAATATTTCTTCATGTTAGTCCGTCCTTTTATTGATTACATAGATTCCAACTGGTTTAGAAATTAGCATAATCAACATAAAATTGCAAAGAATACATGTAAATACGGATCAAGGGGAACAAGTTAATGAAATTTTTGGGGAATGGAAAAAAGTATTTTGATTTTCCAAGTAAACAATTAAATGAATCGTTAGATACGTTACCGGAAATTCCTCTTGATTCGGAGTTAAATAGAAATATCGAAATACTAAAGTCGGCTTATAAAGATTGCTCTGATGTGGTATTTCGTGAATTTCGTATCGCCGGCAGTGTCAATGCCATTCTTCTTTACATTGATGGTCTTTCGAATACGGAAGAGGTCGACCAGCATGTGTTAATGCCTCTTTTACGAATAAAAGACCTTGATTATAGCTCAATATTGGAGAGCACGAAAAAGGAAATATCAGTTTCCAGCCTTAAGGAAATTCACTCTATTCCTGATATTTTTAAACAAATTTCAATTGGCAACCCAATTATTCTGATTGAAAAACAAACGTTGGGAATTTCGATTGGCCTGCCGAAGTGGGAAAAACGCAGTATCAAGGAACCAGACGCAGAATCTGTCATTCGTGGCCCTAGAGAAGGTTTTATTGAAACTTTACGAGTGAACACCTCCTTGTTACGGAGGAAAATTCGTCATCCATTATTAAAAATGAAACAAATGGATATTGGCGGCTACACCGAAACACAAGTCATCGTAGCTTTTATCGAAGGAATTGCTGACAGCACTTTAGTTGATGAGGTGACCAATAGATTAAAGCACATCAAAATTGATGGTATTTTAGAAAGCGGGTATATTGAGGAGTTGATTCAAGATTACCCATTTTCGCCGTTTCCGCAGCTTTTAACAACGGAACGCCCGGATGTCGCCGCTGCCTGCCTGTTAGAAGGACGCGTTGTCATTTTGATTGACGGCACCCCCATCACCCTGATTGCTCCTTGTACGTTTGCAAGTCTCTTGCAGGCGCCTGAAGATTACTATAATCCATTTTACATAAGTACCTTTATCCGTTGGCTGCGCTATATCTTCTTTTTTATCGCTTTACTGGCACCATCGGCGTATGTGGCCATCTTAACGTTTCATCAGGAAATGCTTCCAACCTCTTTGCTTCTAACGATCGCCGAAAGCCGTGAACAAATCCCCTTTCCGGCCTTAGTGGAGGCATTTATTATGGAAATCACCTTTGAGGCGCTAAGGGAAGCCGGAGTGAGGCTGCCAAAACAAGTCGGGGCGGCTGTCAGTATTGTCGGAGCGCTCGTCATCGGACAAGCAGCGACGGCAGCAGGGCTAGTCTCGTCACCGATGGTCATGGTGGTCGCCATTACAGGAGTCGCCTCGTTTTTAATGCCAAGATATGCGACCGGCATTTCGATTCGGATTCTCCGCTTTCCGATCATGATTTTATCCGGCATGCTGGGGTTATTAGGCGTTATGATTGGGATTACAGCGATTGTCGCCCATATGTGTACGCTCAAATCCTTTGGGGTACCCTATTTCAATTCAGCAGCACCGCTTAAGATTCAAAATTTAAAGGATGTCCTTGTTCGTGCCCCGTGGTGGGCTATGGATACACGGCCTGAATTTTTTTCACAAGATACTAGTTACTTAAGGCGTGAGTCCAGTACCCAAAAGCCTGATCCAAGCAAAGGTGGCGACGGAAGTTGAGTTCTTTGAGTCGATCTGTAAAGAAAACTTTTACTATAATCCTACTGATTTGCTCAACTTCGTTAATCCTAACAGGCTGTTGGGACCGGGCTGAGGTAAATGATTTAGCACTCATTTTGGCATCAGGTATAGATAAAGGCAAAAAAAATAATATCGAACTCTCAGCTCAAATATTTATTCCACAGCCATCGAAAAGCGGACAACAATCTGAAATGTCCAGCGGCAGCAGCAGCGGACAGTCTTTTGTTAGATCAGCTGAAGGAGAAACCATTGCGGATGCGATGGCACGACTTCAAGAAGAACTAACGAGAGAAATTTTTTGGGGGCAAAACGAGGTGCTCATTATCGGTGAAAAATTAGCAAAGGAAGGAATAATCGACCAAATTGATTTTTGGATGCGGCACTCGGAACCTCGCATACGTGCCGACGTGTTTGTTTCAAAAGGAAGCTCAAAGACTGTTTTAAAGGCAATGCCTGAATTGGAAAGAGACACCGCAAAACAACTTCGCAAAATCGTCAAAACACATATAGGAGTGAAAGTAACGGTGAAGGATTTGTCGCAGATGCTGTCAGGCGATTCCGATGCCGCCGTACTCCCTTGGGTTGAAAACCTAGACCTATCAAAGATGGATTCAAAAAAGGCCATTCCCATCATCAAGGGGGCAGTTATTTTTAAGAAAGGAAAAATGGTAGGAAGATTAGATGATAAACAAACAAGAGGGATTCTTTGGCCGAGGAATGAGATTAAATCAGGTGTGATTACGATTTCTTTTAAAAACGAAAAAGGATACATCTCCTTTAATCTATTACGAAGCCATAATGAATTGATCCCTTCTATAAAAAATGACAAATGGAGTATGCACATTAAAACAAATGCAGACCTGGAAGTCATTCAAAATACGACAAAACTAAACTTATTCAATCCAAAGATCATAAAAGAAGCCCAGCAAAAGGTTGTTTTTGAAGTTGAACAAAGAGAGCGGTTAGCTTTTTTGGAAGTACAGAAAAAATTAAATGCTGATATTTTTGGGTTTGCTGAAGAATTCGAGAGAAAGTATCCACAAATATGGAAACAAAAGAAGGCAGATTGGAATGAAATTTTCCCGCAGGTAGCCGTTACTTTTGACACGAAGGTAAAGATTGAAAGAACCGGTTTAGGAACTGCGAAACATAACTGAGGTGAAAAGCGATGAAGATTGGAGGGATATTAGGTGTAACAGTAATACTCGTTCTCATCTTTTTATTCCAATGGCCCGAGTTGAAGAAAAATGAAAGAAAGGTAAAAAAGGCCTTTTTTTCGTTGATGATGGTGAACTGGGGCCTAGCTGCTTTACTTGTTTTCTTTCCAGAAATGCCAGGACCTGGGCAATTCATAGATTTTCTCTATAAGTCCTTTAAACCGTTTTGGTAATAGACTCCTTTTAGAAAAGGAAGGAACAAACATGATTGAAAAAGGCAGGATTTCCTACTTAGAGCTAGCCCTAATAATGTATGCAACCGTTGTTGCAACGGCCATTCTTTATATTCCATATGTAACAGCACAGCACGCAAAGCGTGACTTGTGGCTGTCTCCGATTTGGGGTTCTTTGAGCGGCTTTCTCATCGTCTTGATTATTGTCAAGCTTTCAAAACTTTTTCCGGGGAAAACACTCATTGAATATTGTGATCTTATTCTTGGCCGGGCCTTTGGAAAAATCATTGCGTTCATTTACTTGTTCTTTCTATTACATGATACGGCAATCGCTTTTAGGGAATATGGCGAGTTCATTGAAAATGCCTTTTTACATAAAACGCCCATGATTTTTGTGACAGCCAGCATTGCTCTTTCCTGCGCCATTGCTGTTCATGGCGGGATTGAAACGATTGGGCGATGTGCGATGATTTTTTTGCCAATTGTATTAGCCCTTTATATACTGATTTATATCTTTCTTATTCCAGATTTGAATGTAAAAAATATTTTACCTATCATGCAAAATGGAGTAATGCCGTCTATCCAAGGTTCTCTTGCCCCACATGCCTGGTTAAGTCAATTTTCATTGATGTCGTTCCTGCTTCCGTTTTTAACGAAACAACAAAAGGTCATGAAATGGGGAATGTTTTCGGTCGTTGCCAGTGTCTTGACAATGGTGTTCATAAATCTTGGAAATCTTTTTTTATTCGGCGGAATTATCATTAATATTCAATTTCCAGTATTTGAGGCAGCCAGATTCATTAGTATCGGTTCTTTCTTTGAACATATTGAATCGATTGTGATTGCCATATGGGTACTTGGCGGTTTTGTTCAGCTTTCCGCTTTTTTTTATATGCTTGTTCTTGGTACTGCCCAATGGCTGACATTGCCTAGTTATAAACCATTTGTCTTGCCAATTGGTTTTTTAATTATTCTATTTTCAATCTGGTCCGTCCCGTCGTTTGAGGACATGATTCGAGGGATGGGTACAACCGTACCCTATTATTTCCTAACGGTTCAGCTGCTGATTCCCATTTTCCTTTTGTGTGTTGCAGTCATACGTAGGAAAAGGGTGAAATCAGCTTGAGCTGATTTGCGGATCCAGCACTTTTATTTGCGATTTTACGAGTTTTATTTGCGAATCTTTATTACCAACAAACGTATGAAAAATGCCTTTAATAAAAGAAAACTGCCCTCAACCAAGGCAGTTTTCCAATCAAATCTCTCAATTAAAAGTCATATTTATCAATATTATCCTTCGTAAACACGACCCGCTCCGGCAAGAGGATAATTCCGCTGCGATCATCAGTATAATCATAGCCTTGAATCGTATTAGGCTCAATTTTCACATGTCCGATATTCGGTACATCAAACTCGTCGCCGACCTTCAAATCCTTGCCCTCGACCGTCATTAGGTAGGCAACATATGCAGCCAGCGCACCCTGCTTCTTAACATCCCACAGCCCGAATTGCTTCACCGTGCCGCGCTTGACAAAGTCCCGCATAACGTTTGGTGTCGAGAATCCAGTAATCGCAATTTTGCCTGCAACGCCAAGATTTTCCGCTGCTTGAGCCATGGCAGGCAGCGCAGTTGCATCCGGACAAATGACAGCGTCGATATCCGGATACGTATTAATAATGTTCTGCCCGACAGTCAGTGATTTCTGGGCATCATTTTCGCCGAATTGCGTGGTGACAATCTCCCATCCCGGGTGCTCAGCTTTAATTTTTGCCTTGGCAGCTTCAACCCATTGGTTTTGGTCCGTTACTGTTGGGCTAGAGTAGAAGAATGCAACCTTCGCCTTGTCGCCGACCTGCTCCGCCGTCATATCAATCAGCATACCGCCCAATTGGTCTGGAGTCCCTTGGTTAATATAGAAGGAACGGTGTTCTGGGTTGACATCGGAGTCCCAAGTCAGGATTTTGACGCCGCGTTTTTTTGCACGGTCCAAGGCCTGGTTCAAGCCATCTACAGATGTGGAAGAAACCATCAACGCTTTATAGCCCTGGTTTACAAAATTGTTAATGTACTTAACTTGCCCGGCAACAGACGCCTCACTTGGTCCATCGTAGGTCAACTCTACTCCAAGCTCTTTGGCCATCTCTTTTGCCCCTTCACCGCCAGAGGTAAAGAAGCCAACACCGGTTAGTTTAGGGATAAACGCTAACTTCACGTTCTTTTTGTCGGTTTTCCCGCCGCCGCCCCCGCCGGACGACTTCTCCCCGCTGCTGCTGCATGCGGCCAGTACCAGCAGTGCCGATAAAATAATAGTGAGCAGTTTCAGATAACCAGATTTTCTCATTACGCTACACTCCTTTTAAGGCCCCTTCACTTCTGCCTTTTTAATATGAAACTTTTTAAAAAGCCCCCAATTGGTTAAACGGAGTAACACGGCAATGATTAACAAAAATCCAATAACCACACTTGTTTCCTGGCTGGTCATACTCATCATCTGTAAGCCATACTGCATCATACCAATCACAATACTAGCAATTCCTGTACCGACTACTGTACCTTTGCCCCCTGTAATACTTGTTCCTCCCAAAACAACTGCCGTAATGACAGGCAATACGGCTTCCGTTCCGAGGTCTGACCTGGCGGAACTAAAGTAGGATGTCAAGATTAGCCCACTCACACCACCTCCCAAACCAGCTATGATATATGACCAAATTAAGATTGATTTTACCCGAATCCCACTGTAGCGGGCGGATTTGCTATTGATTCCCACGAGAAAAACCTGCCGGCCAAAGCGGGTAAGATTCAAAATGACCGCAAAGAAAACCATAAAGCCTACAAAAAACAGGATCGGATTCGGCAGTCCAAATGTCTCCCCATTGGCCAGCATCACAAACCCATCCGGAAACCCGCTGATTCCTTCATATCCGGAAGCACTGCTGCCGCCGGATATGACCAAAGCAATTCCGGAAAAAAGAAACATCGTTCCCAGCGTCACAACTAACGGCTGGACATTCGTCGTCGCAACAATGGTTCCGTTAACTGCCCCTGCACAGGCGCTAATCAAAAGGGCAATCAGCACGGCCAGCCAAACATTGACCCCATTCATCCAAAGAACACCGATAATAATAGAAGTCAGCCCAATTGTGGAGCCCACGGATACGTCGATTCCGCCCGTTATGATGACGTACGTCATCGGAATCGCGGCTAGTCCAATGTAGACATAGTCATTCATGCTAAAAATCAAGTTTGTTAAATTTAAAAAGTCAGGGTTCATTACTCCGAAGAAAATGAGTTCAAGGATGAGAAAAATGAAAAGTGCTCCCTCCCATCTAAAGAGTAGCTTCATCGCCCTGACCCCCTCCTTCCGCTTCAGCCGTTTCCTTCTTTTTAAATTGGCTATTTGTTAAAAAGCTTTGGAACCTAGAGTCACTGATGACAATGACGAGCAATAAAAACCCGGAAATGGCGTTATTCCAGTAGGCAGGAATTTTTAAATAAATTAATGAACTGTTAATGGCTGTTAAAAAGATTGCCCCAAGCCCTGCTCCCAGCACCGTTCCGAGACCGCCGTTTAAGCTGACACCACCTAATACCGCCGCCGCAATGACCTGTAGCTCCATCCCGCTTCCGGTTTGGTTCGGAACAAAACCGATATTCATCACAAAAATCAGCCCGGCAACCGAAGCAGATAGACCTGATAGCACGAAGGCGAGAACCCTCACCTTGGAAACAGGAATTCCAATCAGCCTTGCCCCATCAGCGTTATCACCGACTGCATAGAAATAACGGCCAAACTTGGTCAGACGCAAAACCAAATAGGCTGCAACAAGAATCACTAGTCCAATCCAAACAGGCAGCGGTAAACCGATAAAATCCGTGCCCGATAGCTTTTTAAAATAATTCGGAATGTCTTCAATCCACTTTCCGCCTGTTAAAATAATCATCAAACCTCTTAAAATACCTAATGTTCCTAATGTCATAATAATGGCGGGAATCCGTAAATAGGCAACTCCGATACCATTAAACAGGCCGGCAAGCACACCAACGGCGAGCACCGCAAGAGCCGAAACCCAGCCCGAAACTCCGCTGGTCAACAGCAGGCCACAAACCGCTGCCGATAACCCCATCGTCGACCCGACCGAAACATCTATTTCTCTCGTTAACAGAACAAATGACTGGCCGACCGCCAGGATGAGCAAAATAATCGCGCTCTCCACTAACAAAAGCAAACTTTTCCCTGTTACAAACTTGCTATTCACCATCCCTACAATTGCTATAAACACAACAATCAGAACCACAATCGAGATTTCCCGCTGCTTCATCATTTTTGAAAGGAGATTCATAGTACCTTCAACTCCTTCTGGATCCCGAATGCGGCCGAAGTGATGGAATCGATGGTTAAGTCATCTTTGGCTATCGTTGTCGTCATCCTTCCTTCATGCATGACAAGCACCCGGTCACTGAGTTGGACGATTTCTTCGGTATCGGAGGAGATGAGAATCACCGCCAGCCCCTTGTGCTTCAAGTCGTCGATCATCTTGTAAATATCACCGCGTGCTCCGGCATCGATGCCGCGCGTCGGTTCATCCAAAATAATAACTCTTGGACCAGTTTCCAGGTATTTCGAGAGAACAATTTTTTGCTGATTGCCTCCAGATAGATTGCTGATTATTTGGCTGGGGCCTTTAGTGACAACTTTTAGGCTGTTGATGGCTTGAGCGGCGATGGCTTTTTCTTTTTTAAAAGGGAGGAATAGGCTGCGAAAGGTAGGAAGGATGGTGGATGTGATGTTCATTTTTATGGAGGCGATAGAAAACAGACCGTGTTGATGTCGGTCCTCAGGGACATAAACTAAGCCCCGGTTAATCCGTTCTCGCAAAGAATACTTCTTAATACTTTCCTTTTCTAAAAAAATATCTCCGGAATCCGATGGCTCAAGGCCAAAGATTGAAGTGGCAAGTTCCGTCCTGCCTGCACCGACGACGCCGGCGATTCCCAAAATTTCACCGGGGTATAGGTCAAAGCTGATGTTTTGAAACCGGTGGCCCGATAAATTTTTCACGGAAAGGATAGGATCGCGATACTGCTCGGTTGAAGGTTGCGCCTCCATTCGTTCCACTGGCGGAGCCAAAACTTCTATTTGTTCCGGCAGTAATCCTGCCAACAATTTTTCATAAGTAAAATCCCGGACTGGCCCTTTTGCCGAGATGACGCCATCCCGAAGAACAGCAACGGTATCAGCCAGTTCGAAAATCTCGGTAAGCCGATGGGTGATATAAAACACGCCCAGGCCTTCGCTTGTTAATTTTTTGATGGTGGAAAAGAGAGAATTGATTTCACTAAAGGTTAGGGTGGAGGTTGGTTCGTCTAGGATCAGAATCTTGGCATTTCGGATTAACCCTCTAAGCAGTTCAACCAGCTGCTGCTCCGCAATCGACAGGCTCAGGCCCCTGCGGTTCAAATCCAAATTCCAGCCTAGGACGGAGAGATAATGCTGAATCCGTCTCTCGCATTCGGCTTTATTCTCATGCAAACCAATGGTCACGTTTTCGCGAATCGTCATATTGGGGAAGATTAGTGGTTCCTGTGGGACTAGATAGATTCCATGTTTGTGGGCATCGGATGGCTGGTGAAACAATACTTCGCTGCCCTCCACTACCATTTGCCCTTGATTGGGACGATATAATCCCGTGATGATTTTCATTAACGTTGACTTACCAGCACCGTTTCCGCCCACAATCGCAAAGACCTCCCCTCTATGAAGGGTTAAATCCACACCCTTTAATACGGGGTTCCCTGCAAATTGCTTGTATATTTGCCGGATGTGAAGCAGCTGGTCATCCATTCCAATCACCCGCCTTGTCCGGTTATCACACTAGTTATCTAAACATTTTTTCATGACGGCAACTTTTGTGTCAGCTCATTAAAACGCTTACAACCCAAATATTAAATGACAAAATACCCAGAGTCAATACGTTTATTTTAAATTATCTAAATTTTTAGAAATTAATTGACTTTCCATTTTCAGCCCCCTATACTCAGTATCAGAGTGAACATTTGTTACGTGATTGATTTTTTGTTGAAAGGTTGAGGAAGATGACGAACAATGATGCGTTCACTGAAAACCTCCTCGTCAAGGTCGCCTGGTATTATTACAAGGATCATCTCACCCAGACCGAAATCGCAGAACGGCTCCAATTATCCAGAAACAAAGTTGTTCGTTTACTCGAGCGCGCCCGTGCCGAAAATATTGTGCAATTTCATATCCAAGGTCACGGGGTCCATTGTCTGGAAATCGAACGTGACCTCGTCTCCGTCTTTAAGCTGCCTCAAGCCTTTGTCATTCCTACTCCAACTCATAACCTTAGCCGTTCATTGTCAAAAGGAGCCGCACAGTACCTGGAAAACAGTATTTCAAATAATAATTTGATCGGATTCGGATGGGGCGAGGCTGTATCGAGAACCATCGAAGCTTTGTCCATCGATCCTGCCATCGAGGTATCCATGGTCACCCTCACTGGCGGTGTTAACTACTATTTTCACAAGCACGATTACTCCATAGAAGGCGGCCTCGATAAATTCAAAGGCGGAATCCATGTCATTCCGGCCCCATTTCTCGCCTCCTCGGAGAGAATGGCGAAAAATATGTTATCAGAACCTTCGGTGGAAAATATACTTGATTTGGCAAGTTTGTGCCACCATGCCGTCGTCGGGATTGGCGGTTTGTCCGTCGATTCGACGATCATCAAAGAAGAAAAGATGACCCTGAACGAACTGCTTTATATTAAAAATCAAAATGCTGTCGGCGATATTCTGGGCCAATTTTTTGATGCTAATGGTGAGCTTCTGGAATTGCCGCACCACAACCGGTTAATCGGCACCCATCTTCATACATTGAAAAAATTAAAAAATGTCATCGGCGTGGCTGGCGGTCCGCATAAAGTGGAGGCCATCTACGGTGCGTTGAAAGGAGGTTACATCGATACCCTGATTACCGATGAAGAAACCGCTGCTTCACTACTGAAAAAGGAGGCTGCTTTTTAAATGGAGTATATCCTGGTTTTTGATGCCGGTACTGGCAGTGTGAGAGCTGTTCTTTTTGACAAAGCGGGCAAGCAAGTTGCCGTCTCACAATATGAGTGGACGCACCTGGAAGACCCGCGCTACCCAGGCTCGATGGATTTTGATGTGAACCGGAATTGGGAGATTATCCAAACCTGCATCTCCGAGGTGTTGGAGCGGTCCGGCGTTCCTCCAAGCAGCATTAAAGCGATCAGTGCCACAAGCATGCGCGAGGGCTTTGTCCTCTATGACGAAAATGGAAAAGAGATTTGGGCGTGCGCCAATGTCGATGCCCGGGCCATGGCAGAAGCCAAAGAGCTTAAAAACGGCGACCCCGAACTGGAGAAACGACTCTATGAATTATCCGGACAAACATTTGCCCTAGGAGCCCTCCCCCGTCTGCTCTGGATTAAAAACAACCAGCCGGAAATCTATGAAAAAATCGCCTACCTAACCATGATCAATGATTGGATTCTCTTTAAACTCACCAATAAACTTCAAGTAGACCCCTCTAACGGCTGTACCAACGGACTTTTTGATTTAAACAATCGTACTTGGACACCAGCCATTGCCGAAGCCTGTCAGCTGAAAAACAACATCTTCCCTCCCGTAAACGAAGCAGGAATTCTACTCGGAACCATTCCCAAATCAATCGCTCATTCTACTGGACTTGCAGAAGGCACGCCCGTTTTTAGCGGCGGCGGAGATGCCCAGCTTGCATCCGTCGGAGTCGGCGCTGTTAGCGACGGTCAGACCTTTATTTGCGGAGGCAGCTTCTGGCAGCAGGAAATTAACATCAAAGACGCGCTGATTGACCCTGACTGCCGAATCCGTGTGAATTGTCACGCTGTCCCGGATTTATGGCAGATAGAAACTATCGCCTTCTTCCCCGGCCTTGTGATGAGATGGTTCCGCGATGCTTTTTGTGAGCTTGAAAAAATGGAAGCCTCACAAACTGGCCGCGATGCCTATGAAATTTTAGAAGAAAAGGCAAAAGATGTTCCTGTCGGTTCAAACGGCATTATCCCAATATTCTCAGACGTCATGGATTACATCTCATGGCGGCATGCAGCCCCCTCCTTCCTTAATCTCACTATTGATCCCAATAAAACTGGTAAAAAAGAAATGTTTAAATCGATCCAGGAAAACGCCTGCCTCGTGACCTATGGCAACCTGAAGATTGTCGAGGAAGTCACCGGGCACTACCCTACGGAGGCTATTTTTGCCGGAGGTGCCTCCAAAGGTAAGCTTTGGAGCCAAACGCTGGCGGATGTGCTTGGCATTCCTGTTAGGATCCCTGTCGAAAAAGAAGCGGCTGCCCTCGGTACCGCTATTATGGCGGGGGTGGGTGCTGGTTTGTTTCTAAATCTCGAAACTGCTATTTCAGGTCTAGTGAAGTGGGAACGGGTCCACTATCCAAACATGGATAACCATGCTCGTTACCTATTACTATATGAAAATTGGCGGGCGGTTTATGCCGAGCAGCTGCGATTAGCCGATTCGGGAAAAACCAGCCACATGTGGATGGCACCCGGGTTAAGTGTTTAATTTTTGAAAGGGGGTGAAACGCCAATGTTTCACGTAAACGAAGAAAACCTCGACTACCGTTATGGCACCCACGGGCCGAAGTACTTACGAAAAGGACCAAATGTCGATATTGGCGTGGTGTTGTTAAAACCGGGCGATGACCATGAAAATCACTATCATACGACCTGCGAAGAAATTTTCTATATCCTTGAAGGGGAAATGGATATTTATATAGACGGCGAGCCTGTACATGTCAAACCTGGCGACATGCTGCAGGTGCGGCCATTCGAAACTCATTATTTAAAAAATACTTCCTCGGTCGATTTCAAAGCGGTGTTTATAAAATCGCCGCATATCAGCGAGAGAGACACGGTCATTGTAGAAAATCCGAAGATGAAGGAGTGATTTTGAAGATGAATTGGGGATTTCAAAATAGAATGAGTCAAATCTTTCCGGGTGGCAAGGCGGTCATGCTGGCGATAGACCACGGCTATTTCCTCGGCCCTGTCCATGGATTGGAAAAACCGGGCGAAACCGTTCGCAGCCTGCTGCCGCATACGGATTCGTTATTTGTGACTAGGGGGACACTCGATGCCTGCATCCCTGCCGATGTAAATAAGCCGATGCTGCTGCGGGTGTCCGGCGGTCCGAGTGTGCTGAGCGACCTTTCCAATGAGACGATTGTGACACCGATTAAGGAAGCAATCCGCCATAATGTGGTTGGGGTCGGGGTTTCGATGTTTATTGGCTCTAAGTACGAAACGCAGACGGTGGCAAATTTGGCGAATGTCGTTACCGAGGCCCACGAGTATGGCATTCCTGTACTTGCGATTACTGCTGTCGGCCACGAACTGGAGAAGCGAGATGCAAGGTTTTTAGGATTAGCTTCTCGGATTGCTGCCGAAATGGGGGCGGATATTGTTAAAACCTATTATTGTGAGGGGTTTGAAAAAGTCACGGGGACCTGTCCGGTACCGATTGTGATTGCTGGTGGTCCTAAGTTAGAGACGATTAAAGACGCGCTGGAGCTTACGTTTAATGCGATGAATCAGGGGGCGGCGGGCGTTGATATGGGCCGCAATATCTGGCAATCGGAGTATCCGGAAGCGATGATTCAGGCGATTAACGGGATTGTGCATAAGGGGCTGAAGGTTGGCGAGGCATTGGAGTTGTATGGGCAGCTGACGGGAGTGAAGGTGGGCTAAAATTGTTGCTTTAATTGGTGTGGAGGGCAAAACCTGGCCCTCCGTTTTTATTTGGTCAAATTTCACTACATAGTTTGTGCCTCTCACGACATAATTCTGGGATCTCACTACATAATTTCCGGTCCTCACGACACTTTTTGGAATAAATAGGTAATTTTTTAAACTTACTCTATTCTCTCTACCTACTTTGGATCTCTCACTACATAATTCCGGGGACTCACTACATAATTTCCGGTCCTCACGACACTTTTTGGAATAAATAGGTAACTTTTTGAACTTACTCTATTCTCTCTACATAATTTGAACCTTTCACTACATAATTCCGGGGACTCACTACATAATTTCCGGTCCTCACGACATTTTTTGGAATAAATAGGTAACTATTTAAACTTACTCTATTCTCACTACATAATTTGAACCTCTCACTACATAATTCCGGGATTTCACTACATAATTTCCGGTCCTCACGACATTGTTTGGAATAAATAGGTAACTATTTAAACTTACTCTATTCTCACTACATAATTTGAACCTCTCACTACATAATTCCGGGATTTCACTACATAATTTCCGGTCCTCACGACATTTTTTGGAATAAATAGGTAACTTTTTAAACTTACCCTATTCTCTCTACATAATTTGAACCTCTCACTACATAATTCCAGGGACTCACTACATAATTTCCGATCCTCACGACATTTTGGAATAAATAGCGTTAAAAAACCCAGTTTTTCCATTTGCTGATTATATGAAACTATTAGACTCGTCATTTCGTCTTTTATAGTGATATAATTTTTCAAAAACAAGAAAGGAACTGCTAGCTTTGAAACGAAAAAGAAAAAGAATACGAATAAAACGAGTATTACCTTTATTAGTTCTCGTGATTACCATAGTGGTAATCTTTTATAATAATACGAATTCTGATACTCCGAAACCGGCGATTGCAAAGGATGTTCCAATGCCGACTGAACTTCATCCTGTCGTGAAGGAGCGCACCAATCAGTTAATCCAGCAGGCTGCCAAAAAAGGGATTGTCGTGGTCATTACGGATGGGTTTCGCAGTGCGGATGAGCAGGACAGTCTTTATGAACAAGGCCGTACCGCTGATGGAGCGGTTGTCACCCATGCAAAGGGCGGCGAGTCTTATCACAATTACGGGCTGGCGATTGATTTTGCGCTAAAGACGCCTTCGGGAGATGTGGTTTGGGACCGGGAATATGATCGGAATGGAAACTCGAAATCCGATTGGACCGAGGTCGTCCAAATGGCGAAAAAGCTGGGGTTTGAATGGGGCGGAGACTGGGCTAAATTCAAAGATTACCCTCACCTGGAGATGAATTTTGGTTTAACGATTGCTGACCTGCAGAATGGGGAAAGACCAGATTCCTCTTTGGTTGCGGGACCAAATTCAGGCGAACAGTGATTTTCACTATTCGCCTGCGGATGTCGTTATACTTGGTCAAAATCTTTAGTAGTACCAGTGTTCATTTATCATTATTGGATACATTTTCCGTTTGAAGTGGATGGTTTTGTAAAATGGTTTCTACTTCTTCATATCCCTCTAGAAATGCAAAGTTATATCTAGCCGGCAGCGCGAAAACATATTTATCATTTTCTCCCAGCTTTGTTGGACCAATAGGTGCTGCTCCAATATGAAATTCCCCTTTTTCAAGTGAAGACCATTGTTCAAGCGTAAAAATCATAATCGGAATATCCTGTCTCGGGTTCGCCTCCGTCCAACCTGGGTGTCTAATTAAAAGGATTTTGCCACTCTCAATTATTTTATTTTGTTCAGTAGATATACCTTCCCAAGTATCCGTTACAATCTGGTACCCCTCCCAACTTTTCGGTAACGCAAAACTAAATCCATATTCTGTATTTTCATATAGACTAGGATCTGTTGATTTAGGATCAGCTGGGTTCTTATTATCATTTTCCTCTTTGTTTTTATCTATTGTTACAGGTTCTTTCGTTTGTTGCCCTGGCGTATTTAAATTAGAATTTGATAGTTTATCCTCAATGAACGGAATAGCTAAAACAGCGAATAATATGAAGGCAGCAACACTAGCTAAACCTACTAACATCTTTTTCATTATTGCAGCTCCCCTTTTCTTGTTATCATATGAACTTGCAAATTGTAATAGGTTTTCATGGATTTTATCTTGGGTATCTTTAGTAAACTGTTTATCATAATCAGGTTCTGGTAATGAGCGAATTTTTCTCTCTACATCATCAAATTTCTCATCATTTTTCATAGAGAGTATCCTCCAATACTTTTTTGTAGTGTCTTTAACGCACGATGATAGGTTATTCGAACCTTATTTTCATTCCAATTTAAAATGGATGCTGTTTCAGATACAGTGAGTTCTTTAATCCCTCTAAGGATGATGACATCTCGATAATTTGTTTTTAAAGATTGGATTGCTTGATATAGGAGCCTATTATTTTCATTTAATTGGAGAATTTTCTCCGGTGTTTCCTTATCCGTTTGCTCCTCCCTGAACCAATTCATTTGCTTGATCCTTAAACGCTTTCTTTTTCTAATTTCATCTATTCCCACATGGCGCGCAATCGAAAAAAGCCAGGTTTTAGGACTTGATTTTCCCTGATAAGTATCAAAGCCTTTAATTGCTCGGATAAAAACTTCCTGCACCAGATCTTCTACATCACTTGACCCGATGTAATAAACTAAAAAGTGGTATATATCTTTGTTATACAAGTAGAACCACTCCGAAATTGTGTTGCTTATCATCAGCTGGTCAACTCCATTTTTTCTCCTATTTTTAATCCCCACAAATTAGTCGAATTATCGCAATATTTATTTCACTTTTCACAATATTTAAGTTAACACGAAAACCTCCGCCCGGTTAGTGAAAAAATATTTTATATAACGATGTAAATAAAAGGAAAACCCCTCCCTCATCTCGAATAAAGTTAATAAGTATGATTATCGTTTGAAAGGAGAACGTTCATGTCCAATACAATTGTTGAAAGCGTTTACGGTAAATTACAGGGAGAACAGATTGATGGTGTTTATTCTTGGAAAGGGATCCCCTTTGCAAAACCGCCGGTCGGCCCGCTTCGGTTCCGGGCTCCGGAGCTGCCGGATTCTTGGGAAGGTGTTCGGGATGCTACCTCCTTTTCACCGGTTGCAGCGCAAACTCAAAAAGAAATAATGGAGTTTTTCGGGAATGACGTCTCGAATGTGAGTGAGGATTGCTTATACCTAAATGTATGGTCACCGGGAGCAGATGATAAAAAACGTCCTGTGATGGTTTGGATTCATGGTGGTGCTTATGTTACTGGATCTGGATCTGGCCATTGGTATGATGGTACTTCGTTTGCTGCCCAAGGCGATGTCGTTGTCGTGACAATTAATTACCGGTTGGGAGTTTTCGGCTTCCTTCACCTTGGCGAAATTGGCGGAGCTGAATATGCCACTTCCGGGAACTGCGGGATCCTGGATCAGGTAGCGGCACTGCATTGGGTGCAGGAGAATATTGCTGCGTTTGGCGGCGATCCAAATAACGTAACCATTTTTGGAGAATCGGCGGGGGCCATGAGTGTTGGAGTATTGCTTGGATTCCCTTCTGCTCAAGGTCTTTTCCAAAAAGCAATCCTGCAAAGCGGCGCAGCCGCAAACGTCCATCCTCCTGAAACCGCAACAAAAGTAGCGGGCGCCATACTCGCGGCTTTACAAGTAGAACCTACTAATCTGGCAAAATTGGAGGAATTACCAGTTGAACAGCTGCTTCAAGCTGCTGATCTTCTCCCGTCAATGAGCTTAGGACCGGTTGTTGATGGTGTATCCCTGCCAAAACATCCACAACTGGCGATAGCCGAGGGTTCAGCAAAGGATATCCCAGTTTTGATTGGTACCAACAAGGATGAATTTAATATTTTCAGTGTCTTTGACCCTGAGTGGAAGGATGCAGATGAGGCAAAGGTCAAGGCGATTTTTGAAAAAACCTTTGGACCGCTCGTGCCTCTTATTGCAAACTTTAATCCTGAACCACTAAGCCAAGATCTATTTAATAAACTGCTGACCATTCATATTTTTACATACCCTGCGCAAAAGCTGGCAGAACTGCAGGGTAACCAAGGCGCTCCGGTTTGGATGTATCGCTTTGATTGGGAGACACCAGTATTTGACGGCGCTCTTAAAGCAACACATGCATTAGAGATTCCATTCGTATGGAACACACTGGATAAGCCGAACACAACAAACTTTACGGGTTCTTCTCCGGAACGCCAGTTGGTAGCGAATCAAATGCACCAGGCCTGGATCAATTTTGCCCGTAACGGTAACCCAAATACCGACGCCCTTCCTTCGTGGCCAAAGTATGATTTGAACTTCCGGCCAACGATGATTTTTAATCTAGAGAGTTCGGTGGTCAATGACCCTAACCGGGCCGAACGGTTGATATGGGAACAAGCGGCAATGGTGATGAAACCGTAAGTGGTTCTATGAAAAATGGAATCTTATAAAAGCAGAGCAGTGTGGATCTGAGAAAACGCACTGCTTTTGTGCATTTATTTTACCCGCGAGCGTAGGAAAAGTGTGGTCCCGGTAAAAATAGGACGGCTATTTTGCCCGTGAGCACATGAAAAGAGTGCTCCCGGTAAAAATAGAACGGCTATTTTACCCATGAGACCAAGAAAAGAGTACTCCCGGTAAAAATAGGACGGCTATTTTGCCCGTGAGCCCATGAAAACAGTGCTCTCGGAAAAATAAAGACGGCTATTTTGCCCGTGAGCCTTAAGAAAAGAGTGCTCTCGGTAAAAATAGAACGGCTATTTTACCCGTGAGACCAAGAAAAGAGTACTCCCGGTAAAAATAGGACGGCTATTTTGCCCGTGAGCGCAAGAAAAGAGTGCTCTCGGTAAAAATAAAGGCATCTGTTTTGCACGTGCAGCCGGAATTAAAAAAGGTCCTGCCTTATAAAAGCCGGCGAGACCATTTATACGTTTCAAAAGGTACTGGTTTACCTGATGTGTGTTAATTTTAGCGCCATCTTATCTATGAAACTTCCAATCATGATACCTATTGTGTAACGAAGCAAATCCACCATCAGAAAACCATGCCCCAATACCAGCGCCCCGAGCACTGTGCCCCGAATCTGGTTAATCCAGCCGGCCTGATATAATTGGCTGAATTCAATCCCGAAACTAAAAATTAAGCTGAGCAACAGGGCGGTGAGAATTCTTTTCCGGAACAGCAAAAAGCGGAATCCTAAATATACCATCATGGCCCACAACGCATCCCCGGCGTTATCGGCTAGAAATGGCGGCAGCATATGGCTGTATTTTCTGGAGGCAAGGCCAAGTATAATAACCACCAAAATCGTTATTGAATAAATTACTCTTTTTTTAGAAAGCAATGGAATCACTCTTTTATGTTTTTTATAAGTATTAATACTAGAAACAAGATTTTACTACCATGGAGGCGTTATATGAATTTTAACATAGAGGAAGCGATTGAGGTCTTGGAGCGTACACCGAAAACATTGGAGTATTTTTTGTCTGGGATATCCAATGGCTGGCTTCAATGCAATGAAGGCGAAGGAACCTGGAATGCAAGGCAAGTTGTCGAGCACCTCATTGAGGCTGAGAAAACCAATTGGATACCGAGGTTGGAGTTTATTCTCGAGGGAAATAAGGATACAGCATTTCCCGAATTCGACCGATTTTCGCATCTTAAAAATGATTCTGAAAGATCGCTGAAGAATGTTTTTAGGGATTTTCAAGAGATTAGATCTATGAATATAACTAAGCTGAGATCACTGGTTGTCTCAGAAGTGCAGCTTGAATTAACAGGTTTCCACCCTGCATTTGGTAGGGTGCGGGTCCGTGAGCTGCTCTCTACATGGGTTGTGCATGATTTGACTCATATTTCTCAAATAGTCCGGGTAATGGCCAAGAGGTATAGGGCGGACGTTGGACCTTGGCAGAAGTATTTAGGAATACTTAATTTGAAGGAATAACAAATATATATAATGGAAAAAAGGCACCTCCCTAAAACGGAAGGTGCCCTTCATTCAATTAAACAACCATTTTATACGACCTTTGATGGATTTGTATTTAATGTTGATGGATTTTCATAATGTTTCGGACGAACTGCCAGCCACACTAAACCGCCGAACACAAGGAGAATCAAGCCGCAGACTTGGAATGCGTGATGGAAGCCGGCTGCCGGATTGGCTGAATGTCCAATCAGCCACCCTGTTACATATGGACCGGCAATGCCGCCCAGAGAGGTCAAAGCCATAAACCAGCCTTGAATTTTCCCTTGGTGTCTAGGTGAAACCAAGTCCACTAATATGGCTGGTCCCATAACAAGAGTAATACATCCAAATGTTAACCCGAGTGACAATAAGGCAATCGCTAAAATATTTGAGCTGACTAGTGTCCCTAGGAAGTAGCAGATAGCCCCAGCTGCCATAACAGGTCCAAGGACAAAGATCCGGCCCTTTACCATGCTGTTTGTTTTATGATAGATACGGTCCGAAATGGTTGAAAACGTGATTTGCGATAATGTAATCATAATCCATGGAAGTGCCACCACGATACTTAATGTTTCTTTACTAAGATGGCGGACATTTTCCAGATAGTTTGGCAGCCAGTTAAGCCCAATCGTGAATGACCAATAGGTGGCAAACCCGCATAGAGCAACCAAGATAAAGTTTTTCGAAAATAACACAGAGGTGAATTTTGTCTCGTTCTGGGCGGTACCGGCAGCAGTTTTACCTTTAGCCGAGACTGGTTCGCCCTCTGTAACCGCTTTCTCTTTAGCGCTAAATAACCACGCGATAATCCAAAGAAACCCAACTGCCCCTGTCGCAATAAATGCTGAGCGCCAGCCAAAGTTCATGATAAGATGCATTAAAACCGGTGCTGAAATCGCGACTCCAAGCGGCCCGCCAACTGAAACAAGCGTTAAACCAATCCCCAACTTTTCCTTAGGCAAATACTTTGAAGCTGCTGTCATCGCCAAGGAATAGGATGGACCTTCCCCAGCACCCAAAATAATCCTTGTTACCAACAAATAAGTAAAACTGCTGACAAAGATGGTGGAAAATTGAACAATCGACCAAACAGCGACCATACCGACAATGACTTTTTTGGCGCCGATTTTATCCGCCAGGCTGCCCCCTAAAATAGCTGACAGAGAATACAGTAGGAAGAACACACTGCCCACCACACCCCATTGCTCTGGGCTTAGTCCCAGCTCCTTTATAATCGGAACCGAAGCAAACCCGATAATCGCCTTATCAGCGTTACTAATAACCGTTAATAAAAATAAAAGAAAAATAATAACCCATGTTTTTTTCGAAACTGCACCTTTCTTTTGCTCCATATACGAACCTCCTTCAATTTCTCCCATATTAAAGTGCTTTAATAAGGACCCTTCCACTCCCTCAAATGGAAAGGTCCTTTCCCCTTTTTACTTAAATGAAACTTCTACTTTCCCAATATGCGAAAATCCGGCCGTGAACCGATCCCCTTTTTCAGCCACAACCGCTGCGGAAAGTGCACCGGATAAAATCACTTCTTCCGCTTTCAAAACCACGTTGTACTCGGATAATTTATTGGCGAGCCAGGCGACACATGTTGCGGGATGTCCCAAAACATCCGAGCCATAACCTGTATTGACCAGCTCACCATTTTTGAATAATTTCATTTCAATCGATGGCAGGTCAATATTTGATACAGCATAGCGCTCCTCGCCAATGACAAACAACCCGCTTGACGCGTTATCGGCAACCGTGTCAGCCAAAGTAATCTTCCAATCGGTAATCCGGCTGTCGACAATCTCCAAAGCAGGAGCGATGTACGCTGTCGCTGCCAGAACATCCTCGACCGTGACATTTGGTCCTGTTAAATCCTTGCTCAGGATAAAGGCAATCTCACCTTCCACTTTTGGCTGGAACAAATCATCCAACAGAATGGTTCCTTGATTGCTTACTTCCATTGAGTCCAACAAATGGCCGTAATCCGGCTGATCGACACCCAGCAGCTTTTGCATGGCAACTGAGGTTAAGCCAATCTTCTTCCCAACGATTTTCTGCCCTGCTTGGACCTTTTCGCCAATCATTTGCAGCTGGGCCTGATAGGCCTCATCAATTTTCAAATCAGGATACGTTTCAGTTAGCGGAGGGATTGATTTCTTGGATTCTTCTGCCTGCTTCAACAGCTCGTAAACACGCTGAACTCGATGAATGACTTGATTACTCATTTAAAAAACTCCTTTAATTAAAAATAGAGCACTATTTGTTAGATTCAAAATCCTGTGAAACTATGAATCAACTCAATAGTGCTCTCAAATGTTGTCAGATTATTTTGCTGCTACCGCCGAGTCTTCTTGCTTGGCTGCTTCATTGTTGTTTTTTAATAAAAAGTCTGTTAAAACGGCGTTAAACTCTTCTGGTTTCTCCCACTGCGGCCAGTGTCCTGCATCTTTGATGACAACCAATTCACTGTTTGGAATCATATCCTGGATTGGCTTGGCTTCCTCAACAGTGGATGTTGGGTCGTGGTCCGTCCAGGCAAGCAATGTTGGCACATTGATTTTGCCGCACCATGACGGATCCCAGCTATAGAGTTTGCGTACTTCGATATCCTGAAGGCAGACGATATGATGAACCGCTTCTTGGTAGGATGGCTGTGTATAGATTTTGTAGCGAGACTCGATTAGCTCTTCGGTTACCTGGCTCTTATCGTACATCAACCATTCAAGTCTTGTTTTAACATTTTCGTAGTTTGCTTCGAGAACGGCTTTTAATGTGGAATCCTTCAGCCGCTGCATGACTTCAGGCTTGTTGTTGACGTTGCCTGGAGTATTCAGCACCATTGCTTTCACATATTCCGGATGCTCGGCCGCAAACCAAGCAGCGACCCAGCCGCCTAACGATTCTCCTGAAAGATAGACTTCTGATAAGCCTAATGCTTGAATCACGCCTAATAAATGCTCGCTGTAAAAATCAATCCCGTATTGGCGGTCTGGCTTCGCCGTGTAACCGTGTCCGACCATATCGATGACAATCACACGGAAGTTTTCTCGTAAGCCTCGGATGTTTCGTGCATAGGCCTCAATATGTCCGCCTGTGCCATGCAGGAGAATCAACGGCTCCCCATTTCCGGATTCGAGCACTCTTGTTTTAATTCCATTAGCATCTACATAATAGAGTTTATATTCTAAATCAGCTAATTCTGTCCAAATTGTCATTTCAATCTCCCCTTCTTAGTAAATTTGCTTGAAAACGGCAGCTACTAAACTCCGACTTCTTGCTGGGCTGATGTGTTTGGTTTGTTCTGGTCAACCGGCTGGCTGAATTGAACAATCGCCATCCCTGTTACCCATTCCGGAATCGGCTCATAACAGGCCACACTTGCATCAAAGTTCTGCAATACGCCAAGCAGCACAAGCCAGTTGTGGATTTCCTGGCCGCCGTTACCCAAGTTCTCCTCGATAAATGCCGCACTCCAGTTTCTTAATGTGGTGTAGTCCTTTTCGGTCACCAGGCGTAAAAATTCCCGGTCAACCTGTTCGTTAACAGGACCTGATTTAAGTTTGGTTACATTGGTTTCCCGCAGCTTTAAATATTGATCGAGCTGGTCAATTTCCTGGCGTCCATTTTTTAAAACATTCACCAAGAATTGGTCTTCCGGCTTTTCGCTCTCGATTTTCGGAATTGGCACCCAGTGGGATAAACCGCCTGATGCAACAATCGCCACCTTCAAATCCTGATCCCATGATTCAATCGCTTTGCGGACAACTTCGCCGATTTGGAAACAACGGTCCATCGTTGGCAACGGCGGTGCGGACGTATTAACCGCAATCGGAACAACTGGAATTTGGAGATCTGGGTTTAAGAAATAAATTCCTTGTGTATGCCCGTGGTCGACCTTCATTTTTAAGGTAAACGCGAAGTCCACATTGTTTTCCAAGCTCGTGTTAAGAATGTGCTTTGCTAATTCCTGCTGAACCGGGATTTGGTACTTAGGGATCTGCCAGTCTCCCCAGCCTTCACATTCGCCGATCCCAATCGTAAAGGAAGGCATATGGTCATAGAAATAACTGTTAAAATGGTCGTCAGATATTAATACGATTACATCTGCACCGGATTGTTCGAGGTACTTTCTCATTTTAGCTGCGGTATTGATGAACCGCTGCCCTTTCTCGCCGCCTCCTGCTTCATTGGTCATAATCATTGGGCTATGCGACATCGCAACACCTGCAACAATTTTAGCCATTTGCATCCGCTCCTTTTCGTTTCATTATTTTTAAGAAATTCGTAATTTCTTAGATTGTGTGATTTCCTGCTGCCAGATAATCGAAAGCTTCCCTTTGAAAAATGGTGGAATCTCATCTGTGGTTTTAATCGTTGTACCATCAGCCAGGACGGTCACTTCCCGCTGGACCGTACCGCTGGTATTTTTTAACACGACCTGATAGCGGCCGGGACACGGAAGAGTGTAATGCGCTTGCAGCGTGAAGGCCTCGCCGTTCCATTCACACTGCGTTTCATAAGATCTGCCGAGAAACTCTGGAAGTTCAGCGACCTTCCCACTTAACAGCCGCTCCCGAATGCAGGTCGAACTGATTTTCTCCCCCCGCAGTTCCACTTTGGCTACCTTCGTGACATCAATCCGCCCGCCAGAGTCTTGTTTCAAACGGTCTAAGTTGCCAGCACCGCGGGAGCCATAGGAAAAATCAAATCCGGCAACGGCGTGAACCACCTGAAGACCACTCAAGTATTCCGATACAAACCGCTCTGGCGAAAGACCCGCAAACTCTTCACTGAATTCCACAATGTAAAAAGTATCGACGCCCATTTCCTGTAGCATTGCCTGTTTTTCCGAAAGCGGCATTAAATAATGGACATGAACTTTTCCTTTTGAAATCACCGTCTTCGGATGGGGAAAGAAACTCATGACGGCAAGCCGCACTTGTTTTTCTTTCGCCTTTTGATGAGCAGCTTTGATAACTGCACAGTGTCCTTGATGGAGACCATCGAAACAGCCAAGTGCCATAACATTCGGACTCGCCTTTTTCTGCCATTCTGCCAAATTACTCTCGTTCAAATGAATTGTTTCCATAAATGGTCTCCTCTCAAGGTTTCTAGATGGTCACCGGCTGTTCTGCCACTAATGAACGGTACTTGCCGCTGTAGAAAACTAACGGCTCTTTGTCTTCAAGATGAATATCGGTTACCCTGCCAATAAACAAGGTGTGGTCGCCTTCCACATGCTCAGCGGATACCTCGCAGGCCACCTGTGCCACAGCCCCGGCCAATACCGGCTTTCCATCAAGGCGTTCAAAGACAACTTCCTTGTGCTCTTTTAACTGTCCCGCAAAAATCATGGATAACTCCTGCTGATCGGCTGCCAGGATATTTACTGTAAAAATCTTGCTTTCCTTGATTTTGTTCAAGATTTTAGCTTTTTCACCGATGGAAACAACAACGAGCTTTGGATCGAGCGATACAGACATGAACGCATTCGCTGTCATTCCGTGAATGTCTCCCTCTACCTCCGTTGCTATTACCGTCACCCCAGTTGCAAACTTGCCCATAGCTGTGCGAAATTGACGATCATCCATTTAAAAAATCCCCCTTTTTAAATTCACTATTAAAATCCGAAATTTATCCTCTGACGCTGCTCTCAAAACCAAACAGGTCTTTGCCGTATGCAGCGACAGCATCTTCGTATAAAGAAGTTTTGTGTGTAGCCACCGCCATGATATCTCGCAAGAACAATTCCATTGCGCCGCCTTTATATAAAGCGCCACCGCCCAGTGTCAGCAATGATCTGACGGCAATATCGACACATAGCTTAATCGCTTTCGTACGAATTGCGAAGAATTCTGATGGCGGTGTTTGGCAGCCATCTTTTTCATAATTAACAAGCAGATTAATATATTTATCCATTAAGCTTTCCGCGACATGGAAATCAGTTGTCATTTCAGCAAGTACCCGCTGGCTTCTTGGTGACTCACTTTCCCTTACGCCGTCCATTAAGCGGACACGTTTTTCCGTCAAGGTCTTAAACTCCTTCAGCATCCGCTCTGCTCCGCCAAGTGCCATGTAACCAAAGCCAATATAGAAGGATGGGAAGAATGGGATATGATAGAAAGGATATTCTGTATCATATTCATCTACAGGAGGTCTTCTGGTCTGCTCCGCTCGATCCAGCCTTAAGATGCGATCCATTGGCACATATACATTATCGGCAATGATTTGATTACTGCCCGAACCTCTTAGCCCGAACGTATCCCAGTTGTTGATAATTTCCACTTCAGAAGTTTTTAACATTGGCAGACAGTAGACCGGTTTATCCGTTTCTGGGAACTGAATCATGACCCCGACACCGACCCAGTCACTATAGTTAATTCCGCTGACAAAGCTCCACTTACCACTAATCCGGTAACCGTCACCGTCTCGTTCCGCTTTTCCTAACGCAGCAAAGATATCGGCAATTAGCCCGCCAGAATTGATAACTTCATCTGCACCCTTTTCAGGAAGAAACGCTGGAAGCATATTGTGAAGCGGGTACAGATAAGTCAGCCATGCAGCAGAAATATTATAGTTGGCCACCTTGCGGACAACATTTGCGAACGTTTTCAAATCTGCCTGTGGACCGCCGTATTTTTTTGGAAGCATCATCCGTGCAATTTGTGTTTCTTTCATCAGGTCCACTACGTTTTGTGAAATAGTGGCGTTTTTCTCCGCTTCGGCTGCCTCCTGTTCAGCTAGTTGGCCGATTCGTTCCGCGCCGGCTAGTAAATCCTCCACAGTAAGGGTTTCACCGTTTAATAATTGACTTGCCATTTTCAACACCCCTTTTTAATGAATAAAAATATTGGTTATGGACTATGTCCGTTGGTAAATAAGGTTTGGCATCGCTTACATTTGTGATTCGACAAAGTTTTTACTGTTAACAACTTGTAAATAAAGTTTATTAAATTTTAAATATTCTAACTAGAGCAACAATTGCTCATGTTTTTGATTTAAATAGACAAAAGTTGTTCATTTAGAGGTAGGATGGATTGTTAAAAAAGACGTAAAAAACCATCCGGCATTGAAGCCAGATGGCATTTAGTCAAATGTAATTTCTCCTATTGCAATTAATGACTTTATAATCAGAAGCAGCTGATGCATTTCATCGGGGTCTCTAATATCCTTCTCCAGCAAGCTTTCAATTCGGCTGATTCGATGCCGGAGACCGCTCATCGACAAAGCCAGGTCCTGCATGGTTAGCTCAAGCTTACCTCCGTTCACCAAAAAGTAATACAATGTTTTCAGCAGTTCCAGCGTTTTAGGGTCCTCAAAGTTATAAAGAGGACCAAGCTCCTGCGCGGCAATCATTTTGATCCCGCTGATATTCTTCGAGTTAATCAGCACTCCTACAATCCCTAATGATTGGAACGGCACAATTTTCTTCTTAACTGCTAGTCTTATCGCAATGGCAGCCTCCTCATAACATCTGGACGCTTGGCCGATATCCTCTCCTCGGCGGCTGATACCCAGTTTAAAATGACCTTGGGGAAATTTCTGATTCATATAATTGAAATATTGGTGCATGACCTCATCGATTGTCTTGTTTTGCAGGGTCTCCGTCGTGATTAGTAAAACCATGCTTCCGTCTCGATGTCCAGCCAAGATATTTTGCTTTTTATTTTTAAAATAACGGAATGTCGATTCAAAAATTTGTTCCTCTAAAAGAAAGTCATCTTCAATCGAGCCTTGTGATTTCCGATATTCCATTACGGCTATATAATAGTTTTTCTCGAGGTTTTCGCCCGTATATTTCCCCCGCTTAATGATCTCACTGGCAGGAAGTCGGCCCTCCAGTATTTGTTCCAGGAAACTCCCTTTCATTCTTTCAAATGTCTCAAACTTCGTTTTTTCATTTAAGAGAATCAGTGAGGCTGCATTGGCAAACCGGTCTAAAAACAAATAATCTTCTTCATGATAATGATTGTTGATATCTTCATAGAGAAAGGAACAATAACCGATGACTTCTTTTTGTAATAGAATCGGCGTAATCAGACGTTCTTGAATGGATGTTTTGATGATTTTTTTTCTAAAGGGCAATAGCGGGTTTGTGTGAAATTGTGTTTTTTGCAGATAATTTTCCATATCGGCTTTTAAAAGTAAATGTTGTTCTTGTTCCAAGCCCGAATAGGTAATCGTACTATGGACCGCATCTTCGACGATCATCGGGATTCTTACCGTCTCATAGACCATATCGGCAATGGTTTGCAAATCACTTCCATTGATAATTTCTTCCGTTAACTGGTTTTGAAAATGGGCTAAACGGGTGACGACATTTTTTTGGTCAAGCAATTGGTCATAGGTCAACTCAAGTTCCTTTACAATCGGGGTTTCATTGTAAAAATCAAGTGCATCCTCTTCCTGAAGTTCCTGTTCCCATTCCTTCTTTGGCTTTATCACCCAGCAGCACTCTGAATCTCCCTTACCTACACATGTGGTTTCTTTTGCCAAAAGTGTCTCACCAAATATCGTTGACATAAAACCGCTCGCAAAACCAATTAGGGTATGGCACACAGGATCACTTGATTTTCCGACCCGTTTTAGATGCTCGTCAGCCTCATAGGAATCGTACCAAGTTCCATAAGAATAAAAATTCTTGATCTTTTTATTTTCATCTAATTCATAGGTGCAATCATGTTTAATCCCGCTAATATGGCCATTTTGAATGTGAATAATCGGACCGTGTTTAATGAGATATTCTAATGAGGTTTCGGCCTCAAGGGCTTCTTTCCCAACATTGACGCCCATTTCCCAGCCATAATGAAACAAGAATCCCTTAATCCGTTTAATGCCAATATTTTTTGCAAGCTGCTGCCTAAGGATCCCAAATACGGATGCAGATGTAATAATCTTGCGGTCTTCTTTAACGGCCTCTTGGCTATAATTTTCTGCTGAAATTCTAACGCTCATGCCATCACATCCTGGTTGATAATAAAATGAACATTTTCATTAAAAAAGGAAATTGTGACTTACCTATTATTTGCACGCTAATTACAAAACTCGATATTGTAAGCGCAAACATATACTATTATTCTATTAGAAAAATTCAAATATATCAAAATAATTATACCTGGAAGTTTAATACTGCTTTTACTATGAACTTGGAATATTCCAACACCATAGAGAGGAAAATAATGGAAAAACGTTAATAGAGTATTGTAATGACCTTCTTCTTCCACTTTAAAGGGGCATATGGTACTCTCTGTAGAGAAAAGTGATTAGAAAGAGGGATCATTATTAACATTTTGTGGGATTTCGACGGAACGCTTTTTGACACCTATCCAGCACTGGTCGAAGGATTTGTTCAGTTGTCTGGGCAAGAGTTAGACCGTGGTGAGGTTTTAACATGGCTGAAAAAGGATTCTAAAACCACCTTTAAACATTATGGGATTGATGAGAGCCGACGTGGCAAGTACCAAGTGTCTTTTAATTATTTTTCCAAAAGGATCAGCAAGCCATTTGATGGGGTTGAGGATGCTTTAGCGGCGGTTGAGAACAATGTAATTGTGACTCACCGCGATAAGGAATCCACCCTTTATCTGCTGGAGAAATTTCATTTATTAAAATACTTTAAGGACATTGTTTCTGTTGAAGAACAGGGCTTTACTAGAAAACCTCATCGCTCGTCATATGAATATGTCCTTAAAAGCCATCACATTGATTTGGTAGTTGGGGACCGGGAACTGGATTTAATTCCTGCAAGAGAATTGAACATTAAAACCTGTGCTTTTCAAAATCGTAACATCGAGGCTGATTTTCATATTGATAGCTATTCGGACTTTATTCCGATGGTTCTTACTCCTCTTATAAAAAAAGACAAAAACCCCTTAGATTGAATCAAGGGGTTATGTGTTGGCTTATAAAAGACATTTTGACCTTACAGCAGCTCAATTTTGTCCTTCCCTACTCCCCATTATTGTCAACTTGTTCACCAATCGGCTCATTTCCGATTCTAGGTTTAGCTGCAAAATCATGTTTGCCTGTTTCCCAATCAAAGCCTGGCTCAGTCGTGCCCGTTGACATTAATGGCTGCTCGGTATCGCTTTTATCTGAAGTCTGATTCTTTTTATTAAAGTTTTCTTGGGGATCCATTTTCCGCCCTCCATTATTGAGTTTTTCATATTATTTTCCTGATCGGCATCACCTATACTTAACTTAAACTGTTCAACATCTATTCATATTTTTTAATGCAGGTTTAACAATTTGATAACATCTATAACACTGTTTATTAACATCGGACCGTTATAGTATTCAGTAGAGGGGATGGCATGCGTGGCCATCACGGTATTTGGCGTAGGAGGAGCCGATACTTTTTCAGAGTCCTTTCTTCCCATGTGATATGTATTTTGCCCGCAAACTATAAACTTTAAATTTGTACAAGCAAATGGCTCAGGTAAACTGAGCCATTTGCTTGTTACCTTTCAAAAACAATTAACTCCACATCCTTGAAATATAGTAAAATTCAGGTAATGACTTACTGCACGAAAGGAGGAAACTCCACCATGCCTGATTGGTCGTATCACACCATCTTTAAGCCGATTCTTCAAAAATTGCAGCCCTCGTTTAGCCGGGAGTTTATTCATCGAGGGATGAGCCTGTTATCGTCCTCAAGAATAGGTGAAGCATTGATAGAATTTCTTGGCCACATGGCACCTTCGAAAAAACTGGAGAAAACATTGTTCGGAGTTCAAATTGCTTCACCTGTTGGACTAAGCGGCAAAATCGATCCCCAATTATCGGGACTTAAGGCTTTTCAGAACCTTGGCTTTGGCTTCATTGAGGTTGGCCCGGTTTCGATACAGGGTTCAGCAAGTTCAGAAGAACTTCATTTTGACCCAAAACAGGAACAAATTTCGGGGAATCCAGACTTCTCGATAAAGGTATCCACAGTTAAGAAGATGCTGCACTCTGTTAAGAAAAAGAAGGTACCATTTTTTATAAGAGCTGAAGGAACGATTACAGAAATAGAACACATTTATGAAGAACTCCTCCCTTTTAGCGACGGATTTATTATCAACAGCCATACCTTTGAATCAGCCAACCAATTTCATCTTTTTCAAAAAAACTTGAACAAACCTGTAATACTGTCCTGTTCTGTGGAACAAATCGAAAGACTAGCAAACTATCAACCAAGTGGAATACTACTTGAAGGTGATCCTTCACCTGATACGCTTGCTGCTATAAGGAAAACAGTTGGTGTCGACCTGCCAATTATCACTTCAGGCGGTATCCGCGAGCAGGCAGATGCGGTTAAATTATTGGAAAACGGTGCTTCCCTTGTGATGTTAGGCTATGAATATGTATTTGCTGGACCTGGTCTGCCAAAGCGGATAAATGAAGCGTACTCCAACACTTTACCGAAAGAATCCGTGTCGGTTAAAGGATGGTTGTGGTATTTGTTATTTGGTTTAGCCATTACCCTCGCTGGGTTCATCGCCTTGTTTTTCAGTATGACAGCGATTATCCTTCCATACGACGAGGATTTTTTAGGCATCCTTCGAGGCGACATTGTAAATTTCAATCCTGCCATTTTATACTTCATGGCGCACGACAGGATGACCCTATCCGGAACCATGATATCAGGTGGAATCATCTACATGCAGCTGGCGAGGCATGGCATAAGAAACGGCCTGCATTGGGCCAGAAAAGCAGTGAATATTGCGGGGATTATTGGTTTCCTTGGAATTTTTCTATTTATCGGGTATAGGTATTTCGATTGGCTTCATGGATTGTTTTGGCTTATTTTATTGCCGTTATTTATTTTTGGATATGTAAAATCAAGAAATGCCAAAGAAGCGCCATCAAGCACCAACCTTTCCAATCATCGATCTTGGAGGTGGAGCTTAATCGGGCAGCTGGCTTTTGTCATATTAGGATTTGCTTTAACGGTTGGCGGGGGCGTCATCTCCGTAATCGGCGCATCCAGTGTCTTTGTGCCAACTGATTTAGAATATATATGTCTTTCACCGGAATTGCTGAATGAATTTAATGAACGGTTAATCCCTGTTATCGCCCATGACCGGGCCGGGTTTGGCAGTGCCCTGCTGAGTGTAGGACTGCTTGTATTGATGCTTGCTCTGTGGGGAATCCGCGAAGGGGAACGCTGGGTCTGGTGGACCTTCACCATCGGTGCTATTCCCGCCTTTTTATCTGGACTAATCACTCATTATATAATTGGCTATACCGATTTTATTCACCTATTGCCTGCTTATATTGCAGTCATTCTTTACATTATCGGAGTCATTTGCACAGCGCCATTTTTATTGAGGCACGGATGAGGCACGGGGACGGTTCTCGTGCCTCATTATATGTTAAAATTAGTGAATTAAAAATATTCTAAAATGGGGTGCAAAAATGAATACATGGCTAAAGAATGGTTTTTCCATATCTACGAACAAAGAGTATTTAGACCTTAATACTATCCACAAGTTTTTAAGCGAAGAATCCTACTGGGCACTGGGCCGCCCAAAGGAAATTATAAAGAAGTCGATTGACAATACTGCCTTATGTTTTGGCGTCTATAAAGGGGATGTCAGCAAAGGCGATGTAGAGCAGGTTGGCTTTGCAAGGGTCGTCTCTGATTTGACGATCTTTGCGTATCTTGCAGATGTGTTCATTGTGCCCGAATACCGTAAATTAGGGTTGTCCAAATGGTTAATGGAAGTGATCACCAACCACCCTGACTTGCAAAACGTCCGCAGGTTTATGTTAGTCACAAATGACGCCCATTCCCTGTATAGCCAATTCGGTTTCAAAGCGATTGATCACCCCGAACGGTTTATGGAAAAATTTCGTGGATGATACATGGGGACGGTTCTCGTGCATCAGATGCACAAGAACTGTCCCCATGATTCAATTTTAATAGAATAGGAGATTTCTATGGAGAAAATAAATTTTTCAATTGTGGATGTTTTTTCGCAAGGAAAATATACAGGGAACCAGCTTGCTGTTTTCAAAAATGCGGGTAATCTTTCAGACCGGGAAATGCAGCAAATCGCGAAGGAAATGAATTATTCAGAGTCTACTTTCATTTTATCGGATCAGCCAAAAGACGGCGGCTATGATGTGCGCATCTTCACCCCTAATGAAGAGGTGCCATTTGCCGGCCATCCGACGCTAGGGACTGCCCATGTTATTCAACATGAGCTATTAGAAGAACCGGCAGGAACGCTTACGCTGAATTATAAGGCTGGCCAGATTCCTGTCTCGTTTGATTCAAAGGAAGGTCTTATTTGGATGAAACAAAATAAACCTACCTTCGGTAAAATATTAGAGGCCGACCCGGTTTGTAGTGTCTTACAGATTGAGAAGGATGCCATTGATGAGCGGTTCCCCATCCAAGAGGTTTCCACTGGGCTTCCCGTAATTCTTGTCCCTTTAAAAAATCTGGACGCTGTCAAAAGAGTAAGAATCAATTTAGAAAAATACTATGAGTTGATTGAGAATACGGACGCAAAAGCAATTATGGTATTTGCTCCTGAAACATATCATCCGGAAAATCAGATAAATGTTCGCGACTTTGGAGATTATTATGGGATGCCAGAGGATGCCGCCACGGGCAGCGCAAATGGATGCCTGGCTGCCTACCTGGTTAAATACCGATTTTTCCAAACAAGCGAAATTGATATAAGAGTCGAACAAGGATATGAAATGGGCAGACCATCTTTATTGTTTTTAAAGGCAGATGAGGAAAACGACGAAATCAACATTTCCGTTGGTGGAAAGGTTGAAAAGATCGCTCAAGGTGAATGGTTACTATAAATTTCCACATACGTGGACGGCTCTCATGGTTTTTACATGCATAAGGGCCGTCCCCATGAATTACTCCACAGGAAGAAACAGCACACTCTCTTCTCCCCAAACTTCCCCTGTAGGAAGGAAGCCTATGAAGATTCTTCAAATGGCAGAATGTATCGATATGGAACAGGTGATGACAATACAGTAGAAGTATTGATGTTTCCAAATGGAATTAATTTATCGATTAATTGCCTCATGCCATTCATGTTTGAAACAGCAGCTTTTAAAATATAGCTTACTTCCCCGGTCACACGATGGCACTCGATAATTCCCTCTTCTTTTTTAACGAATTCTTCAAATTCTTGTAAGGATACTTTAACGCCGCCCACTTGAATAATTAACAGTATGTCTCTTCCAATTGCAGGAAGGGAAATTCTGGCACTGTATTCTTCGATAACCCCTTTCTCTTGCAGCCGGTGAAGACGTTCCGAAATACTCGGCCTACTTAACGCTAACTCCTGTGATAAGTCGCTGATTGTCATGCGGGAATTTTTTTGCAAAAGCTCTAATAACTTAATGTCTATTTGATCCACCGAAAACACTCCTTTCATTATGAATATAAAACAATAGATTTTAATTCAAATTGAATACAACTTGATAATAACGCCTTCTTCTTGATATGTAAAATTGTCCTTTTATCTTTTATTATTAAAATAGTTATTAATCGTATTAATATTGATAAGAAGTTAGGTGATTTAAAAATGAGGAAGTCAATATATATTTTCCTAGGATGCTTGGTAACAAGTTTTGGGGTTATCCTTTTAAAACATGCCAATATTGTCACAGGAGGCACAGCCGGACTCTCGCTAAGTGTAGCGTATCTTTTTAATCTTCCATTCGCCGTGATTTTCTTTTTAGTAAATATCCCTTTTTATATTTTTTCAGTTTTTAGAATGGGATGGAAGTTTACCTTAAATACCGTTGTTTCTGTTTCCATCCTGTCGTTATTGACTGGAATGGACCAATGGCTGCCACACTTTTCACTTCCGATTTGGATAGGTGCAATGTTGGGCGGGTTAATCATTGGAATTGGTGTAACGATACTGTTTATGAATGGAGCTTCCCTTGGCGGGGCTAATATTCTTGCTTTGTATCTGCAAAAGAGATTTCAATTCAACCCTGGTAAAATAAACTTCATATTTGATGCCATTGTTGTTCTATCTAGTATTTACGTTGTCGGGCTGCTAAGAGGTCTTTGCTCCATCTTGTCGATTGCGGTAACAGCCCAAGTAATAAGCTATTATAAAAATGACATCGCGAACAGAAACAAAGCAGCTGAGGGAAAAGAAACCTTTTCCATTCATCCAGCGAAATCGCATGCAGCTGTTCCTAGATAGTGTCAATACATATGGGAACGGTTATCATGGCTCTTTAGTCATGATAACCGTTCCCTTATTTTTATAGCAAAAGGAATAAATTGTAAACACATGCAAACCCTACTAGTAAACATCGTTCGGAGGGTTTCTAATTGAATGTTAGGTCATTAATTATTCTTTTTTTTACTGTTGTTCCATGGCTAACGGCTCCAATAATAAGGAAATCTGAATGGAAACGATTTTATCCTGTTCTACTTTTTATCACGTTTGTCATGTCTATAGAAAGTTACCTAGCCTATAAGCGGAAATGGTGGGAATTTCCGAAAGGTACCATTTTAAACTACCTAAAAGACTTCCCATACATTGTGGGTCCCTTTTTTATAGGAACCTTATGGATATTAAAATTGACGTATGGAAAATTTAAAAAGTATATGCTGGTGAATATCGGATTAGATTTGGGTTTTGTCTATGTTTTAATGGCCATTTTGAAGAAATGTAACATAATGAAATTAGTTAGATTGAAAAAATATCAATTTTTGTCTTTCTTCATGATAAAGGCCTTAGCCATTTACGGGTTTCAATATCTCTTAGATAAGAAAAAACAATAATTGGAATAAAAAAGGGATTGCCCCCAGCAATCCCTTTTACCATTGTTAATTTTTCATATATCATTGTTGTCCTTTTGGAAACCATGCCTCTAACAATTCTTGTTCTCTTTCCCGCGAAATCCCTGCTCTAAGATTATGCTGCTGGCGGGCCTTCAGCCATTCATAAACCTCTTTAATCGTCTTTTCCAGAGCTCGGAAGGTAAGGCCCGCGTTCACTGCTTTTTCGATATTAATTGAAAAAGAGCCTTTCCACGGTTCTGTTTCTCCCTCTAGCGGGAAGTGCTCGGGAACCCATAGCGGCATTTCCGTCCATGGCTGCACATTACGCTCCAGCAAAAATTGCTCATCTGCCCATACCCATTCGCACTCACTGTTGGTGACAGCTTTACAGGTATCCAGCAGCTCTTCCATCGTCATTTTTTCGTTTGTGCCTGTCACATTAAAGGTTCCAGCTTTTCTGTTTTCCGCCATATCAAACACCCATTTGGCGATATCTTTTATATCAATTAACTGAACAAGACGGTCCGGACGCCCCGGTACCAATACTTTTCCACCCTGCGCTACCTGCTGGACCCAGTACGGAAGCCGGTCTGTGTAGTCAAACGGCCCGACAAGCTGCCCTGCTCTTATTTGCAGCACACGGCCCGGCCAATGCTTTTCTGCTTCCCTCTCACATAGGACCTTCAAGGCGCCGTAGTGCTCATAAGGTGAAGCGCTACCTTCCTCAACAGCTCTTAGTTGATCCTGCGATAAAGTTTGCAGATGATAGTCTTCGGTAATATTGAGCGGAATCCAATCTTTATAAACAGAGATGCTTGAAATATACGTATAATGTTCGATATTATCTCCAAGTACAGCTGCGATTTCTTGAATCTGCTGGGGAACAAACCCGCATGTGTCCATTACAACATCCCACTTGCGGTTTTTCAGAAGGGACACATCTCCGTCCCGATCCCCGATGAGCTGCTCCACTTCAGGAAAAGCACCTTTATTGGTCCCACGATTAAATAAGGTTATTTCATGGCCTCTTTTCAATCCCTCTTCTACCAATGCTCTTCCTAAAAAACGAGTCCCTCCTAATACTAAAACCTTCATCCTTCTCCCCCATTCCATTTATAAATCTTTTTTACTTTATATAACGATTATTTTTTATAAAAAGATACGGGGAGGATAATAAATTTATCCTAGGGGGAATTTTCACAATGGAAAGTTATATTTTCATCACTCCTTTATGAAATTATTTCACCATTTTTTTCCTTATAATCACTATTCAACTAAACTGCCCCTAAACAATGCTCTTATAATGTTTACTTTAAAATATGTAATTTAATTTTGTTTTGGACAAGGATTAAATAATTTTTTTAGAAGCATTCTATATTTTGTGTTGTAAACAAATAAAAGGAGGAAATACAAATGACAAATCAAGTCGACACTAATAAATTGAAACAAGCAGAGGCTGCTTCTTCTATTGTAAAAGATATGATCACTTCAGCCATTGAACAATCAGCTGCTAACACCACTCTTTGCTTAGAAGCATTGAAACAAGCATCAAGTGAAGTTGCACAAATTCAAACATTGATAAGTCAAGTGCAGTCCCAGATGCAAACCCAACCGTCTTATTCAGAAGAATAATAATGACTTTAATCTTCTTTCAAAGAAGAAAAAAGAACACTAATTGGAGGGGCTTCCGCAAAGGAACCCCCTATTACCTTTGTGGAAATCCAGAAGGTGTTAGAAGGAGCGAACATTAAATTGGGAGTTGTTGTTTATGCTCGATGCTTTAGGTACTTTTTAAAAAAAGAGGAACATTGCCATCTCACAAAAAAAGACTGCCCCTAAAAGTTATACTTTTGGGACAGACTCTTTATTTGGTTACTATGGAAAATAGAAACCGAATATTTCGTTATGGCAATTTCCAAGCTACATTATAGTCATCATAGCCGCCATAGTACTGCCAGATTTCGGCCTTTTCGGTTGTTCCTGGGAAGTTGACCCAGTATGAATTGCTGGTTGTCAAATCGGATGGGATGTCACCTGGGTAATAGGCAACCCAATAAGCACCCGGAGTATTTGGCGAAAAATCCCCCATGGTACGGTCCCAGTTGCCTGGAGATGAATAGGTTCCTGGTTTTACACCTTGTCCATATTGATTTAAATAATTGACGAATGCGTTATAAATCTCATGATTATTGGCATAGTCATAGTCACTTAAACCGGTATAAGCCGATTCTACATCAATAAAAATAACGGGTCTAACCTTTGAGCCATATACACTCTTCATAGCTTCGTAGCTATCTAGAGCTAATTTTGCCTGCTGCGCACCCCAATCGCTTGCGGAGATTCCTGCTGGCGCTGTTTGCATACCGGATAAAAACCAATAACCGTACACATAGCTGGCACTCTGTGCTCTTGCACTGCTGAAATAAATGGCACCGCCCGTGTTTGCATCAAATTGCACTGTGCTCCCATAACCTAACTTCCCAATATAAAAATCTTCCCCTGCAGGATTCGCTGATGAAGCGGAATCCGATCCGAATAGATATCCCGCAGTTTCAGCAGTTGTAGTCGATTCTTCTAATTGACTATCAGAAGTAGTTTGATAGATTGCTGAGTTTTCCGAAGCATGCATTTTTGCCGTTTCACTGGCATGTATGCTTGCCTGTGATTTTCCGATGCTTCCTTCTTCTTTATGTTCTACTTCAGTTTTGACTTCCTCTATTGGCTGAGCATCAGCTTCGACTTCTTCTGCTGGCTGAACAGCTATCTCCGTCTCAGCAGGAACTATAGGGGTTTCAACCTTTTTTTCATTGGCATGTCCATTTTGGGAGCCAACTGCTTGAACAGCTTTAACAGGCTCCACTTTTGCTTTATCGAGTCCTGCCGCTGCAGTAAATTGGCCTCCTGACATAAGTCCAAACGACAATACTCCAGTTACTACGAAGGATTTTACGAGTTTATATGTTTTAAGATAATGTTTCATTTTTCAATTTTGCTCCTTTATTTTTCGTTACGCGTGGCTAAATTAGCAGTTAACGTTTTAAAAAAAGGAGCGGTTTCTGGTGGTGGTGAAGGTGGAGCATTAATCCATTGGTGACTGTACTTAGCTTGGCGAGAAGTGTAGTTCAGGCCAAGGGTCAGCGATAAATGTTCATCCCAGTCTGACCAATTTGCTATAAAACCTACCGCACCTGTCCCAGGACTGAACTGAACATCAGACTGCCCTCCAGGGGATTGCGTAAGCTGCGGAAGGATATTCATGACCTCAAAAGGAATCTTCCTATCGTTAGATGGAGCCTTGCTTTCTTCAACTATATGTGGTTCCTGCGAAATGCTAGTCTTTATTGATACTGAGGAATCACTTTCTTCCTTAATGGTTTCTGACTTAGCATTCACACCTGAAGGATGGCTGTCCATTTCGGCTTCAGGAGCTGATTGGTTTGAGTGCGTTGACTCAGGGACCTCCTGAACTTGGTTCGTGTCGACATTTGGCTTTGGTGGCCCTGGTTGTCCTATGTCCTTCACCTTTGCAGTCTGTTCAGCAGATTTACTTGCATTCAAACCCTTATCTAAGGGAGGCGCTGGCCTATTCGTCTTGTTTGGTGACGCTGAAACAGGTTTGATTGGTATGGATTTTTGTGTACTAGGATTCGTCGCCGGTTTTTGAACCACTTCACCTTGACTTTTATGTACATTTTCAGTTGGAACTGGCACTTCTTTTTCAGAAACTATTGGATTTTCAGCATTCGCTGAAACGCGAGTTTGTGCTGCTGCGTTTTGCTGTTCCGGTTGGCCGGCTGCTCCGTTTGCCAATGCATTATTTGGCAAGAAAGCGGCCGCCCCTAAAATAACACCCATTAAAATAAAATGCCGAAAGTACATTCTTTCACCCCCTTTCAAAAGCAGAGTTTTATCACTTCCACTGACAGCATTCGACATCATCATTAAATTTTTTGTCGGTTTTAACAATAATGGGTTCTTTTAACCTAAGCGGGATTTATAATCGATGAGTCAAAATTCCTCTACAAAGGGGCTATACTCACAACAAATCTTCTGATGAGATGCCCCCTTATAAATGCAGCTTGCTCCGAACTGTTTAGTGCCCTAACTGAGAGTAGAAACGACTTCTATTTGGTGAAATGTTCGCCGAATATTGGAAATACTTTTATGTTTTACGTTCCGAATTAGGTTGTTATAATGGTGGGTATGAAACGTGAGGAAGGAGATGCCGCAATGACCACATTTGAAAAGTTAAAGCCGATTATTGCAGATCAACTGGGGGTTAAAATGGAGGAGGTCAGACTTGATGCATCATTCAAGGATGACTTTGAAGCTGATTCGCTTGATATGGTGGATCTGACGATGGAAATTGAGGATGAATTTGCGATTGAAATTAGTGATAAAGTGGCGCCGACGCTTCAAACTGTCGGAGATGTCGTGAACTTTATTGAAAATAATCGTTAACAAATAAGGCGGATAGCCCTACGCAGACGGACACTCGACCGTATAGCAGAAGGCATCCGCTTTTTCTATATTTAAAATAATGCTGTTTGGAAACCTATCATTTTTTCAAAAAAAAGCTCCGCAAGTTCTTTAAGGAAGTCTAGTGCTTCTGAAGTTAATAAATAGAACAAAAGACACATGGGGACGGTTCTTCATGCATCTGATGCATGAGAACCGTCCCTATGATTCACTTTATAGGATGATAAACGCAAAGACGATTGCAAGGATGATGCGGTAGTAGGCGAATGTTGATAGCCTTACTTTGTCGAGCAGTTTTAGGAATGCGATGCAGGATAGCAATGCGACTACAAAGGCTGTTACAAAGCCGATGACAAAGGTCGTGATGTCTCCTGACGTGATGGCGTCCATATTTTTCAATAAGTCTAATCCTGTTGCTCCTACCATAATAGGCAATGCCAGAATGAAGGAAAATTCGGCAGCTGTTTTTTGGCTTGCACCCACTAGTAATCCTCCGGAAATGGTAGAGCCGGCTCTTGAAAATCCTGGCCAAACGGCTAAGCATTGAAACAAACCAATATATAGGGCTTGCTTATAAGATAATTGATCAATGGTGTGGGCCGTAACCGTTGTGTTCTTTTTGTCAGCATAAATTAATAAAAAGGCACCGACTACTAAAGCTACCAAAACCACTGTTGTAGAAAACAGTACATTTTTTATAAAATCGTGGAGAACGAAGCCTACAATCACGGCTGGCAGTACTCCTAAAAATACGTGAAGAAGATTCAGTTTCGTTCTATTGTTGTCCTTTATATTTAAACTCTTAAAGTCTAACAGTGAAAAAAACCTTCTCCAATATAACACGACAATCGCTAGGATCGACCCTAATTGAATGACAACTTCAAATGTTTTCGCCCGATCTCCCTCGAATCCTAATAGATGACCGGCTAAGATGAGATGTCCTGTTGATGAAACGGGAAGATATTCTGTTAACCCTTCTACGATTCCCATTATAAACGCTATTACGTGCTCACTCATAAAAATATTTCCTCCTAATTAAATGCTACCTTTTAATAATACCCGTTAATGACCAAAAAGCAGTATTAATTTTTAGTTAAAAAATATTTTAACATAAAACATAGGGACGGTTCTCATGCAACTGATGCATGAGAACCGTCCCTATGAATCACTAATGCCCGCCAAGGTAGGCTTTTTTGATTTCTTCGCTTGCTTGGAGTTCTGCGGCGGTGCCTGAGATAAGGATGCGGCCGGTTTCGATGACGTAGGCCCGATCGGCGACGGATAAGGCCATGTTGGCGTTTTGTTCAACGAGCAGGACCGTCGTTCCTTCCTTATTGATCTGTTCGATAATGTTAAAAATTTGTTTCACGATCAGCGGAGCCAAGCCCATTGAAGGCTCGTCCAGCAACAGCAGCTTTGGCTTGGCCATGATGGCTCGTCCCATTGCCAGCATTTGCTGTTCCCCGCCGGAAAGTGTTCCGGATAACTGCTTGCGGCGTTCCAGCAGCCTTGGGAACAGTTCGTAGACTTTTTCCATATCCTTGCGAATTCCGCTGGCGTCCTTTCTCGTGAAGGCGCCAAGCTCCAAATTTTCCTCTACTGACATATTGGAGAAAACACGGCGTCCTTCTGGTACTTGGGAAATTCCGGCCTTCACAATCGCTTGCGGGGCCAATCCGGAAATCTTTCCTCCTAAATATTCAATCGTCCCTGATTTTGGCTTAAGTAGTCCGGATAAGGTTTTCAGAAGCGTACTTTTTCCTGCTCCGTTAGCCCCAATTAAGGTGACAATTTCCCCTTCCTTCACTTCTAATGAAATGCCTTTGAGCGCCTGAATGTTTCCATAAAATACATTAATATCATTGACCTTAAGCATGATCGTTAGAAACCTCCTCTCCCAAGTAAGCCTCGATGACCTTCGGATGACTCCGGATAACTTCTGGTGTACCTTCGGCAATCAGTTGGCCATGGTCGAGGACATAAATCCGTTCACAAATTCCCATGACAAGCTGCATGTCATGTTCAATTAATAAAATCGTCAGGTCAAACTGTTTACGAATAAAGGCAATCAGTTCCATTAATTCGTGGGTCTCCTGCGGGTTCATCCCCGCGGCAGGTTCATCCAACAGCAGCAGTTTTGGACCGGCCGCTAACGCCCGGGCGATTTCCAATCTCCGCTGCTGCCCGTAAGGTAAATTTTTCGCCTTTTCATCTTTAAATCTTTCTAAGTTAAAAATTTTTAAAAACTCAAGCGCTTTTTCTTCCATCTTTTTTTCCTCAGAAAAATGGGAAGGCAGACGAAAAATAGAGCTGATAATGGAGTTTTTCGCTAACGAATGATAGGCAACCTTTACATTGTCTAACACGGATAATTCACTAAACAGGCGAATATTTTGGAAAGTTCGGCTGATTCCGCTTTGCGTCACCTTGTAGGGAGGCAGTCCGTTCAGCCGCTTTCCGTTAAACAAAATCTCGCCCTCAGTGGGAACGTAGACGCCAGTTAACAAGTTAAAGCTTGTCGTTTTTCCAGCACCGTTCGGTCCAATCAGGCCGGCCAGTTCTCCTTGATTTAGTACCATATTAAAGCCGGAAACAGCCTTTAAGCCGCCGAACTGAATGCCGGCATTTTTTACTTCCAGAAGTGCCATGCTAATTGCCTCCTTTCGCAGGTTTCCACTTGAATAAATCTGTAATTTCACGCGTGCCCATCAATCCTTGTGGACGATAAAGCATCACGATAACCAAAACTAAGCTATAGATAATCATCCGTGTCTCCGGATATTGTGCCAAGAATGCTGATATAACGGTTAATAAAATGGCCGAAATCACGGACCCGGTAAGGCTGCCAAGGCCGCCTAAGACAACGAAGATGAGGATATCAAATGATTTTAAGAAACCGAAATTTCCCGGCTGGATGATATAGAAATTATGGGAATAGAGCCCGCCGGCAATTCCCGCAAAAAACGAGCCAATTGCAAAAGCAAGTACTTTATAAAACGTAGTGTTAATTCCCATCGCATCAGCAGCAATTTCATTTTCGCGAATCGAAATACACGCCCGGCCGTGCCTGGAATTCGTAAAGTTCGTGATCACCAAAATCGTTATGACCAGACAGACAAATGTGACGGTCCAAGTCGTCAGATGCGACACCTGCATACCAGCGGCCCCGCCTACATAATCAATATTAAATAAGGCAATTCGAATGATTTCTGCAAAACCAAGCGTGGCAATTGCCAAATAGTCACCGCGCAATCTTAGGGTCGGAATGCCGACAATCAGACCGGACAAAGCGGCAATCACCCCGCCAATGACAACGGCGAGAATAAATGGCAGCTCTAATTTCATCGTGGCAATCGCCGAAACATAGGCGCCGACTGCCAGGAAACCAGCATGGCCGATGGAGAACTGACCGGTGATGCCAATGACCAGATGGAGACTGACTGCCAAAATAATATTAATGGCAATGGTAATCAACAAATTACTATAATAAATATTTATGAGTCCTGAGCCGATGAAAAATTGGACGACTACGTAGACAACCGCCGCTAGAATCAGAAATGCCCAAAATGATTTTGATTTCTTCATTATTTTTCACCTATACTTTCTCTCTTGTATTTTTCCCAAAGATGCCGGATGGTCTGAAAATAAGGATGAGAATCAAAATGACAAAGGCGGCTGCATCTCTCCATAAAGAAAATCCTGCTGCACTGACAATCGATTCAATGACACCGAGGAAGATCCCGCCAACCATCGCTCCCGGGATACTGCCGATGCCCCCTAATACGGCGGCAACGAACGCTTTTAACCCAGGAATGACACCCATCAGCGGTTCAATTTTTGTATAATAAACCCCAAACACGACCCCTGCTGCTCCTGCTAATGCCGACCCAATGGCAAACGTGAAGGAAATTGTCTTGTCAACGCTTATTCCCATTAAACGGGCGGCGTCCATATCAAGGGAGACAGCACGCATCGCTTTCCCCATTTTCGTACGTTGAACAATAAATTGTAAAATAATCATCAAAATAATCGATGTTAATAGGATAAATAAAGACTGGCTGTTAATATGGACACCCAAGAAGTTGATGGCCTTATTTGGCAATACGTCAGCAGGATACGCTTCCGGCTGAGCGCCGCGGATATAGATCATTCCGTATTCAATTAACAAAGACATTCCTATCGCTGTAATCAAGGCAGCGATTCTCGTAGCATTCCGAAGCCGTTTATAGGCAATCCGTTCAATTAATACGCCAAATACCGCACAGAAAGCCATCGAAATGATGAGTGCAGGCAAGAAGCCTAATCCCCATCCCTTAATCGCATAGAATCCAATAAAGGCACCTACCATAAATACATCGCCATGTGCAAAGTTAATTAATTTAATGATCCCATACACCATGGTGTATCCTAATGCGATTAAGGCATAGATGCTGCCGAGTGAAATTCCATTTATCAGCTGTTGTAACCAATCCATACTTTTTTGCTCCTTTTTTCTAAGGCTGTGTTAAACTTGTCTGTTCTATTTATCAATAGTTCACAAACTAACAATTATTTTTAGCATAGCCTTTTTTTACAAAAGTAAAATGGAAGGATAATCCTTCCATTTTACTGGTTTAAATATTAAGGATTAATTTTCGAGTTAAATACTTGTTTACCGTCTTTGTATTCTAGCACTGTTGCAGATTTAATTGGGTGATGATTTTTATCAATCGATAATACTCCAGTTACAAGTGATAAATCTTTCGTTTTTGCTAATTCCTTTTGAATCTTGACAGAGTCTGTGCTGCCTGCACGTTTAATGGCGTCTGCTAAGAAATAAACAGTGTCATAACCAAGGGCATTGAAAGCGTTAGGCGCATCGCCATTGTTCTTGTCTTTGAATGCTTTAACAAAGTCTTGAACCTTTTGATCAGGATCTTCAGTTGAATAGTGGTTGATTAAGTAAGTGTTATTTAATGCTTCAGCACCTGCTAAATCAACTAACTTTGGTGAATCCCATCCGTCAGCACCCATTAAAGGAGCCGTGATGCCAAGCTCGCGTGCTTGCTTAACAATTAAGCCAACTTCTTCATAATATCCAGGGATAAAAATAAAGGATGGATTTTTCGCCTTAATACGAGTTAATGTGGCACGGAAGTCAGTATCCTTACTTACATAAGACTCTTCTGCAACGATTTTGCCGCCAGCTTTTTCAAATGTTTTCTTGAAAGCATCGGATAATCCTTTTGCATAGTCACTTGAGCTATCTGAGAAAATGGCTGCATCTTTTACTTTTAAATTATTGGAGGCAAAGTTCGCAGCAACTGTGCCTTGGAATGGATCAATAAAAGATGTACGGAAAACGAATTCTCTTACTTTTCCTTTTTCATCTACAGTAACAGTTGGGCTGGTTCCGCCTGGTGCGATTAGAACGGTTTTCGTATCATTGGCAATTTGTGCTTGGGCCACTGTATTTCCGCTTGTTGCTGCACCGATTACCGCATTTACTTTATCTTGGCTTGTCAGCTTAATAATTCCGTTTGTTGCTTCAGCCGCTTCTGATTTATTGTCATTTTTAATCACTTCGATTTTCTTGCCCTCAACACCGCCAGCTTTGTTAATTTCAGCTACGGCCATTTCAACACCTTTTGCCATGGATTCACCGTATGATGCAACGTTACCGGAAAGCTCCATGTTTACGCCAAGCTTGAAGACATCTGAATTGCCTCCGCCACCGCTGGCGCTTTGGTTTCCTGTCCCACAGCCGGCAAGGATTCCAGCAGCTAATGCTGATACCATAAATACCTTACTAAATTTCTTTTTCATCTCTAGGTTCCCCCTCTGTTGTTTTTCTCTTTTTTTGATTTTTCTGACATTATTAACCGAATATTAGTATCGGGAAATGATAGTTAGAAATTTATTAACTATTAGTATATTAAAACAATTTTTTATATTCGTCTAGTATATTATTTTAATATTTCAGAAACTTGCGTATCTTATGGAAATGATAGTGTTTTCATAAGGATAAACATAAGGAAAAAGCGGGTGTTTTCCATAAATTACATTAATTCGGATAATAAACTAATTAGATATAAATTATTATGAAATCAAAAACCAAAAAACAGGGGGACGGTTCTGTTGGCCTTTGCGGCCGCTAGAACTGTCCCCCTGTTTATCCTCTATTTATCGATTTCTCCGTCTGCGCAGGAACGATGGAATATCCAGAGATTCTTCTTCTGGCTGTTCATAGTATCGTTCTGGTTCTGGTTGTTGTTCTGGTTGTTGTTGTTGTTCGTAAACCGGCTCCTCGCGTTTTATTGGAGTGCGCCCGAATCTTTCTTCTCGCTGAAAGGTCCTTGTTGGCTGAGGGGCAGGCTGTTGAACTTCAGGCGCTTGCTCATCGAATCCTGTCGCAATGACCGTTACGATTATTTCATCCTTCAGGCTTTCGTTAATAACCGATCCAAAAATCATATTTAATTCCTCATGAGAAGCAGAAGCAACTAAATCGGCTGCCTCTTGAACTTCAAAAAGGCTTAAATTGGCTCCTCCGGTAATGTTCATGATCACACCTTGTGCACCATTGATAGACGTTTCCAAGAGCGGACTATTTAAGGCCTTCTTGGCAGCTTCTGCAGCGCGATTATCCCCTTTTGCTACACCAATTCCCATGAGGGCCGTGCCTTTATGGGACATGACCGTTTTCACGTCGGCAAAATCGAGGTTGATTAAGCCAGGGACAGCAATCAGGTCGGAAATACCCTGAACCCCCTGCCTTAGGACGTTATCCGCTTCACGGAAAGCTTCGATCATCGGTGTTTTTTTATCAACGATTTCCAACAAGCGGTCATTTGGAATAATAATTAACGTGTCCACCGCGTTTCTCATGGCGTTAATGCCATTCATAGCATTTACTGAGCGCTTGTGTCCTTCAAACTTGAAAGGACGGGTGACAACTCCAACAGTCAGGGCACCGATTTTTCGAGCAATCTTCGCAATTTCAGGCGCTGCCCCTGTGCCTGTCCCGCCGCCCATTCCGGCTGTAACGAAAACCATGTCTGCGCCTTCCAGCACTTCTTCAATCTGCTGCCTGCTTTCTTCCACGGCTCTTTTGCCGATTTCCGGATTGGCCCCCGCTCCTAAGCCTCGTGTCAAAGATGATCCAATTTGCATCGTAATCTCTGCTCTTGATTGGTGAAGTGCTTGTGCATCCGTATTGACAGCAATAAATTCTACACCGCCAACGCCATCCTCAATCATCCGGTTCACAGCATTGTTCCCTCCGCCGCCGATACCGATGACTTTAATCCTAGCAAATTGGTCCAAGCTTGGTTCAAAGTTAAACATATTTTTTCCTCCTCATTCATCCAATTTTCCTTTGTTCATACGAATCATGGCTGCCCAAAGGGCTCCTATGTAATTGTCAGATCAATCTTTATTCTGTGTATATTTAATAGATTAGGAGTCAGAAAAAAATCACCTTAGTTTTCTAGCAAACTTCCAGCAGACTCCAAATAGTTTATTTAATAGTCTACTTAACGATAATCTTATTGTCCAGTTAAGAATAGCCTATTTTCGTTAAAAAGCTTGAGACATGGGGACGGTTCTCGTGCCTCATTCTTGTGGTGGCGGTTCAGGGATCGGATTTGATGGATGATTCAGCGCAAATTTCCGAAATCCCAGAAATGATGCATAAGAACCGTCCGAGACTATTGAAGAAACTTCCTAAGAAGGCGGATGAAAGGAAATTTTGCCTCCTGGACAAGTCGTTTTGGTCTTCATAGACCTTATGAAGACCATTTTCCTCCCTGGCCAGGGTCGTTTTGGTCTTCATTGACCTTATGAAGGCCATTTTCCTCCCTGGCCAGGGTCGTTTTGGTCTTCATTGACCTTATGAAGACCATTTTTCTCCTTGGCTTGGGTGGTTTTGGTCTTCATTGACCTTATGATGGGGGATTAAAGACTTTTCAACCACGACTCAGCCGCTCTTTTTTGTCTTTATAAAACCGAGGTAGGTTGTGTTATTCAGTAGTCACGAACGCCCCCATGCATCGCCCCTGCTCCGCACAAAAATAACCCTAGGCTCAGCCTAGGGTTCTGCTAAAAATTTATTAATGCGACCCGCCAAATAGTTTGCCGACTCCATAGATTTTTTCAAATATCACTATAAATATCACGGATATGAAGATAACGATACTTGATACGGAGGCGACCATTGGATCATAGGAATCCTGCATATGGAAGAACAGTTCAAGCGGCAGGGTTCTCATATCGGTTGATACCATGAACAGCGAGACGGTGACGTTGTCAAACGAAATCAGGAAGGCAAACATCGCACCGGACAAAATCGCAGGACGGATAATCGGCAGCGTAATCTTCCAAAATACCACAAACGGATTAGCGCCAAGCACCGCCCCCGCCCTCTCCAGCGTATAATCAAAACCGCTCAACCCAGTTAACACAAACCGTATCGCATAGGGCACACAAATGACAATATGGGCAATCAGGAAGCCGGTCGGCTTACCCGCCAGCAGCATCGGCGTGAAATAAATCAACAAGGCTGCTCCCAGCACCAAATGCGGGATGGTTAAGGGCGATGTCAACAGCGATACGATAAAAGTTTTACCCGGCACATCATATTTGGCCAATGCCAGGCCTGCAATAGTACCGAGCAGGACCGAAAAGAACGCGGCCAGGAAGGCAAACTTCACACTATTGAAAAAGGCATCCATGTATTCAGGACGGTCCAATATTTTTTCATACCACTGCAGGGAAAAGCCCTTAGGCGGGAACGTCGGGTAGCCTGCTGTGGTAAACGATGCCCCAATAGTCACGATGAGAGGGATCAGCAGAAAAATCAAACCTATCACGGTCACGGTAATCCTTACACCCTTCATTATCGGAACACCTCCTTGAACTTTCTTTCAAAAATCCTTGAAAAAATCGTAACAGAAATTAACGTAACCCCGAGCAAGATATAAGAGATCGCCGAACCGAACGTCCACCGGAATAACGTATTGATTTGCTCATAAATCACGATTGGAAGAACCGGCACATTCGCACCCCCCATTAACGCTGGCGTTACATATGAGCTCATCGACATACTAAAAACAAGAACAATCCCGGCCACAACACCCGGGAGACTCAGCGGCAGCGTAACCGTGAAAAAGGTTTTTAACGGACTTGCGCCTAAAATACTACTCGCCTTTTCTAAAGATGGGTCAATATTGTACAGGCTTGTGGCGATCGACAGAACCATAAATGGCAGGAACGAATTCGCCAATCCAATAACGACCCCTGGTACGGAAAACAGAAGCTTTAAAGGCGAATCTGTAATTCCAATCCCCATTAAAAATTGATCAATAACCCCGTTTGGCACAAGTAGCAAGTACCAGCCAAAGTTGCGGACCACCACGCTAATCAATAATGGCGATGCCACAAGCAGTGTCAGGTAGCCCCTCACCCGGGCCGAGCTTTTCGCCATTGTCAATGCAATAGGGTAGCCAAGGATAAGAGCGATGATAACCGCATAGACGCTCACCTTAATCGTCATCCAAAGCGATCTTAAAAAATAGGGGTCTGTAAAAAACGTCAGATAGTTGCCGATGCTGTAACTAGCATTTGAAACATCAAGCCCTTCCACTTCAATGAAACTTAAATAAAACACATAAATCATCGGGACGACAAAAAAAGCAAGAATAAATAAGAGCAGTGGTGCAAGAAGCAGCATGGCTGCCATGTATTTTCGTAAGACGTTTACTTTTCTTTTTGGTGCCAGTGGCAGGCCGGTGCTCATCTTTTGGTCAGGCGAATATCCGAGGTTTTCCATTCCACCAACACCTCCGTCCCTACCGACCAGGAATTCTCAATCGTTGGTCCGATAATTTGCACATGGTGCTGCCCCTTAACGGATACCTCAATTTCCCATTGTGAACCGAGATAATTCATTTGCTTGATGACGGCCCTTTGCTGGACAAGTTCTGAATCGACCGCCGCAAGCCCCTGGTCATCTGACTTTATCGAAATTAATTCCGGCCGAATATACAGATTAACAGCATCATGAACACGGAATGTCCGGTCCTTGCCGATGACATTCTCTTTTTTCGTTTTGATGACCCATCCTTCGCCAATTTCCACAGTGGTATGCTCAGCATCAGCATCTATCACTAAGCCCTCAAACCGATTGGACTTTCCGATAAACTGGAAGACAAATTCAGATTGTGGATTTTGATAGATTTCGGTTGGGGTGCCGATTTGCTCAATCTTCCCCTGGTTCATGACAACAATCCGGTCTGACATGGATAGGGCCTCATCCTGGTCATGCGTTACAAAAATGGTGGTGACGCCGACCTCTTTTTGCAAACGCTTAATTTCCGCCCGAAGCTCGTGGCGCAGTTTGGCATCTAGGTTACTGAGCGGCTCATCCAACAGCAGTAACTCTGGCTCCACAACCAACGCACGGGCAATCGCCACCCGCTGCCGCTGTCCGCCTGATAACTCCCGTGGATACCGCTTTTCTAAGCCTGTCAATTTGACCAATTCTAGTGCTCGTTTAATTCTGCCTTCCATTTCATCCTTTTTTAACTTCCGCAGCTTGAGACCAAACACAAGATTTTCCTCCACGGTCATGTGCGGAAACAAAGAATACGTTTGAAACACCATCCCAAGGTCCCGTTTATAGGGAGGGACGCCATTCATCTTTTTTCCTTTTATAAATAGTTCTCCCTCGTCCGGGTCGAGGAACCCGGCAATGGCATTTAGTGTCGTGGTTTTCCCGCAGCCGGAGGGACCAAGCAAGGTAAGAAGCTCACCTTGCTTGATATCCAAGTCAATATTTTGCAAAACGGCATTTGTTCCAAATCTTTTACTGACACCGCGAATCGTCACATCACTTGTAGTCATCTTCAATCCCTCCAATGTTCGTTGATGCTAATTACTTCTTCACCTTTTTCCCAAGCTCAGGAGTAACTTCCTTCGTCCACTTTTCTGTCCATTCCGGTTGAATTTTTGCGATGCCGGCGAAATCTGGTTTATATACAGGGTCATTTTCTTTAAAGCCGATAATAGAATCGTAGTTTTCAGGTAGTTTTACATTTTTCACGACCGGATAGAAGGCAATTTCTGCGATTTTCTTCTGGGAATCTTCTGTTACCATGAAATTGATGAAATCTTCAGCGGCCTTTTTATTCTTAGAATTCTTTACGACTGTTGCGACAATCGCTTGCAATGGAGCTCCTTCTTTCGGGATCACCATTTTGACCGGAACACCAGCATCATGTAAGCCTGCTATTGTATAGCTGGCTTGTACCGTCACGGCCGCGCCCTGCTGCATAGCCGGTTGAATCTGTGTTGAGTTTTTATAGAACGTATCGGAATAGGCAGCTAATTCCTTACCTTTATCCATTCCAGGCTGCATATTGTCAATGCCGCCGCCATTTGCTTTAGCCAAGCTCAAAAACATCGTAAATCCTGAATTGCTGGAGACATCAGGGAAAGCTGTCATCCCTTTATAATCAGAGCTGATTAGGTCATTCCAGGAACTGATTGCCTTCCAGCCTTTTTCTTTAAAAATATCCGTGTTATAGCCAACCGCAACCGAGTAGCCTAGGACAGGAACACTATGTTCATCAATTAAATAACGTTCATCAATGCTGTCTAAGCCTTTAATACTTTCCTTCGCGATGGCCTCAGTCAAGCCCTCTTCCTCAGCACGAACCGCTACAGGGGAATCATACATGGCGATATCGATTTGCGGGTTATCCTTTTGCAGCTGGACTTTTGTTAAAATTTCATTCGAAGAACCGGCTACAAAATTAATCGTAATACCATACTTTTCTTTAAACTTTGGCGCCAAATCATCACGGATTAACTTCTCAATTTTTCCGCCATTGGCTGCAATCGTAATTTCTTTCGTCTCTGTTTGAGGCTCCGCTTTCGAACCGCTTTCTTTGCTTGTTTCTTTAGAAGAAGGGTTTGGAACACCACAGGCTGCCAGCATCATGACCATTAAAAGAATAACTGCACTAAACATTCTTTTCATCGTAAATTTCCCCTTTTAAGTTCTTTTTTGAAAAAACTCATCCCTAACAAAAATAACATTGCCTTTTTTGGAGTGAACGCTTCCAAGAGTCAGGTCATTCGAAAGATTCTGACTTTCTAAACAAGAACTTCCCCATTTTGTAAAATTACTTTTCCGTCTGCAATCACGGTAGGTTTTGTCATAATCAAATCATAATGGCAGGCCGCTTTTACATTTCCCCCTAACGTAATATTGGTACCAATCCCGATATGCACGGAACCGAATACCCCTTCATCTTCAAGCATCGAGCCAATGAATTTACAGTTAGGATTGAGCCCAACGCCGATTTCTGCGATGTTATAAACATTCGGATCATTTTTTGAAGCAAGATTTTCAGCCAGCATGTCGGCCTGTTTTCCGCCTGAAATGGAAACAATCATTCCATCTTCCACTTTTACTGTCACCGGTTGGTCGAGCAATCCAATCCCTATGTAAGGAATGCTGGCATCTGCTACAATCACGCCCTGAGCGGATCCTTCGATTGGTGACACATTCGCTTCGACCGTTGGCACTGGTGCAAATTCACCTGGCTTGACCATACATGGCATGGCGTTTGAGCGTCTTCCCGTCGCTGAAAGTGTCAAGTCTGTCCCATGTGGAGTGGTAAGCCTGATTTCATTTGCTCCTTCAAGGGCGTTGGCTACTGCCCGGCAAATCGGTTCAACGGCTTTAAAATCAGCATGAACCCCGCCTTCAATCAACATTTCATCATGAAACTGGGTCAGCATAATCCCTCTTGAGCCTGCATCCACAGCATTGCGGACAGCACTGGTGTGCGTAATCGAAGTATAGACCGCACTGATAAACACATCACTCGCCTCCATGGCAGCGGCAATTGGTGCCGGCGGCTCCTGCCCATCTGAGTTCCGCGGCGGCATCATGGCCATTGTCGGCTCTGCCCCTGCAGCGACAACGGCTGCGGAAATGCTCTTGGCAATATTCAGCATTTTTGGTTCTGTCACAATCAATACTTGTTCATTTGGCTGGACACCCGCGCACACCTCTACAATTGTTCGGGCTCCCTTGCTCATCAAAATCGTTTTCATCTGATTCTTCTCCCCCTTTGTTCTGGTTGGATTGATAAAATTTTCCACTTTTCTATATTCTATAGAATTTGTACTTAAAAAATATATTCTATAGAATCTATATTTAATAAAAAGTGAGAGGTTGGTACTTCTCACGATTTCCCCTTATTCTGGAGACTTGGTCCCCTTCTTTTTTGACAAGTTTTCTTGATTGATATATTCGAGTCCATTCTGAATATGAACTCTCATCGCTTGTTCCGCTTTGTCCGCATTCTTCTCTTTCAGAGCATGAAAGATTTCCAAATGCTCGGCATTGATCTTTTCTCTTCGGCTTGAATTATAAGCAGAAATATTGCGGTCATGATAAATCACGTCACTGACCAAACCTAAGAGCATCTTTAATTTCGCATTTCGTGCGTACTCAATGATGACCGAGTGGATTTCGGAATTTAACCGGACAATTTCGGTTTCATTTTCTGCCTCGAAGGATTGTTCGAGCAATACCCGCACCCTTTCAATCCCCTCTTCATCCATATTCTCGACCGCCAATCGTATCGCCAGTACCTCCAACGCTTCCCGGCATTGATAGGATTCCTTCACTTCCTCATCGGAGAAACTCTGGATGACGACCCCTTTCCAAGGGACAATTTTCACCAAGCCTTCTGCAGCCAAACGGCGGAAGGCTTCACGGACTGGAGTCGGGCTTACCTTCATTTGTTTCGCCACTTCTGTTTCGGTTAACCTGCTGCCCGCTTGCAGGTCCCCATTTATGATGGCCGCCTTTAAATTCTCATAAATCCTGACATTTAATGGCTGCCTTTCCACTGATTCTACTTTCGAAAGATCCAAGTACCCCTGGCTCAACTGCTTCACCTCTCTGCATGTATCCGTTTTCAGATAATTCTTAAATACATTATTATTTTTTGGACTATAGTTTGTCAATACAATATTCTATAGAATATTGAATATTTTTTATTTTTACTATTTTATAAAAATAACAATAATAACCACTATATTATTTTACAATAAAAACCGTCTCTAAAAAAAGACGGTTTACGATTTTTGAATCCCTTTGAAATTTGAAATGTTCCCTCTTTTATCTTTCAAAGAGCAGATGAGATAGACCAGCCTCCAGCCAAAACGAAAAGTCTTTTCGTTTCATCTACTTAACCTAATGGATTTTCTCCGAAACGTTCCCATAATAGCGGGAACATCTCCATTAAATCATCCTCATCTTCCCAATCAAATTCAATGTCACTGTTGTGGTCTAGTCCTCTTTCGGTCATCAAGTCTAACATTTCGTCATACAAATCCCCGTCCCAGTCCTCGAGATCCCCGTCCTTTTTCAAGGTGTAGGCATCAAATCCAATATTCAGAAAATCCTCATTTTCAGGAACGCCTTCTTCTCCCAAATTTTCATCGGAGATATAATCAGCCAAGAACTCGGGATTCTTTAGTGTTTGCTCATACACATCACGCCCCTGCGAAATAAGCCAGCCACGAAAATAATCGAAGGAATCGTCTGAGCACCCCCCCATGATGAGATAGGCCGCTCCCCAAAGACGTGATTGATAACTTTCATTCATGTAGCTTCGGAAACTAAACTCATAATCTATTATTTCGCTCTCTTCTTTCTTACTTAATACTTCTGTCAGCCATGGTACCTGCTCTTCTTCATACATCTTTGATTGCTCTATTAAATTCCAAAATTGTATTTTGTCCATTTCAATCCCTCCAAGATAAACAGCCTTTGCAACAGTTGTATTCTCGGTAGAGGCAATGAAATCCTGCTCGTTTTTACTCCATCTTCAGGACATTCCCGCCTGATTTTTTGCTAGATTTGTCCTTTAGACCATTTCTTAAAGACAGAATAGAGATTCATAGTAAAAGGGATGGACATTTTTGGAAATTTTAGAAGAGTGATGCAGGGGGACGGTTCTCATGCATCATTTCGCGGTGCCTGACCTGGCCCGTGTTAGCAGTAAAACAAATTACTTCACTCACGCGCTTCTTTTTACAGTGTGTTTTTTAAAAGATGGCTTTATTTCAGCAATTAAAATGGCCATCATAATGAGCATAGCCCCCATAATCATACGACCGGTCAATACTTCATGTAAAAATAAAACAGACAACACCATTCCGAAAAATGATTCTGTTGATAAAATAATGGATGCCTTTGTAGCGGTTGTAAATTGAAGTGCCCTATTTTGAGTAAGATAGGCAATCGTTGTTGAAAACACCGCTAGGTACAAAATCGAATACATTCCTTCTCCCTCAATCGTCGCAGGTATATCACCCTGGATGAACACCGAGACTACACTTAACAGAGATGCTGTGATGAATTGTACTATCGTCAGTGAAATGGTATCTTCCTTTTGGACAAAAAGATTGGTGTAAAAAATATTAAAAGCAAAGGCTACTGCACACCCAAGGGATAAGGCGTCGCCTATATTGATTATCATAGAGCTTTGTATGGATAAAAGGCCAATGCCTACTATAGCTATGATTGAACCGAGCATTTCAAATCGATCAATTCTTCGCTTATAAATGAGGTAAGCAATGATCGGCACAATGACAACATTGACGGCAGTCAAAAATGCATTTTTAGATGGTGTCGTATATTGCAAACCAACCGTTTGTAGAGCAAATCCCAGATATAAAAAGGTTCCTAGAATAGCACCTTTCCTCACGACAGCTTTTGTGAATTTTTTAAATTTGCAGCCAAATAGCACTGTAAGTAAAATTGTAGCTAAAACAAATCTACCTGCCATCACCTGATAAGCAGTAAAATATTTTAGTGCAATATCGGTTACAACAAATCCGCTGCCCCAAATTATCGCTGTAATGAGCAGCATTCCATCACCTATATATTGTTTCATCTCTTTCCCTCCTTGACTATAACCAAGGATATCACAAGAAGAAATGCAATAGTTTGATTGCATTTCTAAACTTTTTAGCTTATTTTTGGAATGATTCCAATCTTCTTTCGTTTGCTCAATCAGAAAAAGCTGTCAAATTGACAGCTCCGAACTTAAACTTTCACCCCGTTCGTCAAAAAAGTTAACTTTGCTCGCCCAGCAGATCACCGGATTTTAAGAAAAAAACATAAAGATTATTAAGGAAAGCACCCGTAATGAAATGCTATTTGATCTTGCATAGAACTTCCCTTGCTTCCAAATAAACTTCATTTAATCTATACACTCAGTTTACAAGACTTTAATTTTCAGATGTTATGATTGGTTTACCAACGAATGAGGGGGCAGAATAAATGAATGTGCGTGCGATATTTATCGATATGGATGGTACACTGCTAAAAGCCTCAAACAACATTTCCCAACGAAATATGGAGGCCATTTATAGGCTTATGAATCAGGGTGTCAAGGTGTTTCTAGCTACTGGCCGGCACTATGAAGTAACTGCTCCCTACCATAAAGAAATTGGATTAGGAACTCCAATGATCTGTTTGAATGGTGCCGCTATCCACGATGGACAGACTGGAAAAGCTATACAAATGCAAACCGTTCGAGTGGACGAAGCACGATTTCACCAGCTAACCGCCGAAAATCCTTTTAATGTTATTGTTCATACAGCAAATGGGCTTTATTGTAAGGAAACTAATGAAGAAATTGATTATTGGACAAAAGTTGGGCAAATTCCGCCGCGGTATATTGGGGATTTAAGACAGGCAAATTATCAGGATGTACTGAAATATAGTGTTCTAACAGGTGCACCAAGCCCTAAATTTTCTGCTTTGTTTAAAAAGGAAGCAGAAGTCATCGATTGGAATAATGGATTTGAACTGCTTGCTCCTAATGTTTCCAAATGGTCTGCCATAAAAAGCTTACTTCGCGCTTATCGAATTAGCCCAAAAGAAGCCGTAGCCATTGGAGATGGACCCAATGATATTGAGATGCTTCGTCATATCGGTACGGGTGTGGCAATGGGGAACGCTAGCGAAGAGGTTAAAGCAGCAGCTGATTTCGTGACTGGACACCACGAAAAAGATGGATTAGCAGAATTTATAGAACGTTATCTTCATAAAGCATACGTGGTTTGATGCATGGGTGGTTCTAGTTTGATGCATGGGGACGGTTCTCTTGTCTCATTTCGGCCCTGGCTCAGGGTTCCGTATGGTGCATGATTATGTATAGTTCAGTTCTAAAAAAAGCGCCCGATATGATGCATAAGAACCGTCCCCATGCCTCACCCATTAGTGAATGTCCTTTTTCTTAAAGCGGCCGCCGTGGACTGCGGAAACGTCTGTTGCTATGATGAAGGCTTGGGGATCTATTTCTCTAATGATGTCTTTCATTTTTGTTTCTTCCAGCCTTGTGAAGACGCATAGAATAATGCGTTTGTCCTCGCCGCTATAGGAGCCCTCTCCGTGCAGATATGTCACTCCCCGGCCTAGCCGCTCAGTGATAGCATCTGCTATCTCATCGGTATTGTCACTTATGATATACACGGATTTCATATCATCCAATCCCTTAACCACAACGTCAATGGTCCGGAATGCAATATAGTATGTAAGCATTGAAAATAGTGCATTTTCGATAGAGAATACAAAAGCTGCAACCGAGAAGATAATCACGTTTACAAACATGATAATTTCGCCCACAGTAAATGGTACCCTCTTTTCAACTAGAATAGCCAACGTTTCTGTACCATCTAACACTCCGCCATTTCTGATGGTTAAACCTACTCCTAAACCTAATATTAAGCCTCCGAAAACAACAGCCAGCAATTCATTATTTACGATTGGTTTTACATGATGCAGGAAAGAAGTCGCCACAGATAGAGCTATAATCCCATATAACATGCTAATCGCAAAGGTTTTCCCAATTTGTTTATAGCCTAAGAAAAAGAACGGCAGGTTTAGAATAACCAAGAAAATACTAAGGTTAAAGGATGTCACATGGCTCAATATCATGGATAAGCCCGTTACTCCACCGTCAATCATATTGTTTGGAATTAACACAGCCTCTAACCCATAAGCCATAATGATGGCACCAACCGTAATAAATAATCCCCTTTTCACAATATTTCTTGCCGTTAACCTTTTATGATTTGCCTTCTTTCTTTCTACATATGTATTCATACATTTCCCCCTTTATTTTATGC